>CAZDKF010000035.1:0-6493 GCA_964505955.1 uncultured Rhodoluna sp.
AGTCGCGACCCTCGGCTGCTTCGGCCGTGCCGTAAGCCAAGCGGGTGGCCTCACCCGCAAAAATCTGTTGCCCAACAAGCCCGTCGTCGACGGCGTTGAAAGCGAACTTGAGCATGCGAACCGCTTGAGGCGACTTGCCGAGAATCTCGGCACCCCACTCGACACCGGTTTTCTCAAGATCAGCGTGAGCAACCACGGCGTTAACGACACCCATCTCGTAAGCGCGCTCGGCCGAATATTCGCGACCCAAGAAGAAGATTTCGCGGGCAAACTTTTGGCCTACCTGGCGTGCTAGAAGTGCGCTGCCATAGCCGGCATCGAAAGATGCAACATCGGCATCGGTCTGCTTGAAGCGCGCGTGCTCGCGAGAGGCGATAGAAAGGTCTGCGATCACGTTAAGCGAGTGGCCTCCGCCGGCAGCCCATCCTGAAACAAGTGCAATTACGATTTTCGGCATGAAGCGAATCATGCGCTGAACTTCGAGAATGTGTAGTCGACCGCTGCGGCCAGCGTCGATGCTCGATGCGTCTTCGCCATCGGCATACTTGTAGCCGTCTTGACCACGCACGCGCTGATCGCCGCCGCTCGAGAAAGCCCAGCCGCCATCCTTGGCAGAAGGACCATTGCCGGTCAAGAGAACAACGCCAACCTTCGAGTCGGTGCGCGCGTGCTCGAGTGCGGCAGCAAGCTCATCGACAGTTTTTGGCCTGAACGCGTTGCGAACCTCTGGGCGATTGAACGCGATGCGAACCATGCCGAGGGTTTCGTGGCGGTGATAGGTGATGTCGGTTGCCGACTCAAATCCGGGCACCTCGCGCCAGATTGCAGCGTCGAACAACTCGGATACCTGATTAGCCATGAATCTAGACTAACAACGTGCCCCTTTTCGAGAAACCCGCAGTTAGCGACCTGCTCGCTCGGGCACGGGTTCTCTCGGTGCCAATGCGAGTGCGTTTTCGCGGTGTGACCCATCGCGAGGTAATGGTTTTTGAAGGCCCGCACGGATGGACCGAGTGGTCGCCGTTTCTCGAATATGACGACCAAGAGGCCGCAACCTGGCTTAAGGCGGCGATCGAGTTTGGCTATGCGCCAACCCCCGAGTTGCGCACCAAGTCGATCTTCGTGAACGCAACCCTTGCCGCGGTTGCGCCAGCCGAGGTTGAGCAGCAACTCGAAGCCTTCGGTGAGTTTCGAACCGTCAAGATAAAGGTTGCCGAGCCAGGGCAGACCATCGAAGACGACCTCGCTCGAGTTCGCCGCGTTCGAGAGTTGCGGCCTAGCGTTGCGCTGAGACTCGATGCAAACGGCGGTTACGACGTTGGCACTGCAATTGAATTAGCGAAGCAGTTGGCAATCGAATCAATTGACCTTCAATACTTTGAGCAGCCGGTAAAAACAATTGCAGAGTTGGCCGAGGTGCGCGAGCGACTAGCGCGAATCGGCACCAAAGTTGCTGCTGACGAATCGGTACGAAAGGCGAGTGACCCACTTGCAGTTGCCGAGGCAAAAGCCGCAGACGTCCTGGTGATTAAGGCGCAACCGCTCGGCGGAATTAGCTCGGCCCTAGAGATAACAAACCGGGCGAATTTGCCGATCACTGTTTCTAGCGCACTCGAGACATCGATTGGAATCTCGATGGGCTTGCATCTCGCGGCCGCAATCGAGGTTGAAAGTTTTGATGCTGGTCTGGCAACCGTTGCACTGCTAACCGACGACGTGTGTGACGAACCGTTTATCGCCAAAAATTCGAAACTCGAAGTTAAGCGAGCGGTGCCAAGCGAAAACAAAATGGCGAAGCTTGCGGCAGATTCCGAGCGGGTCGACTGGTGGCAAGAACGCCTAAAGCGTTGCTTTGAACTTATCTAGGGGCTTAGAGGCCGCTGTAAACGTGAAGCCCCTTGAAGTAGAGGTTCACGACTACGAAGTTGAAAATCACGGCCGCGAAACCAACAAGCGACAGCCAAGCCGATCGCTTGCCCGACCAACCGCGAGTTGCGTTTGCGTGCAGGTAGCCCGCGTAAAGCGTCCAGATGATGAAGGTCCAGACCTCTTTGGTGTCCCAGCCCCAGTAGCGGTGCCAGGCTCGCTCGGCCCAGATTGCGCCGGCAATCAGGGTGAATGTCCACAGAATGAAACCGATTATGTTGAAGCGGTAAGACAAACGCTCGAGCTTGTTGTCGGCCGGAAAGCTGCTGAACAGACGATTCATGCCCTTCACAAAAGCGAGCTTCGACTTCTGCACCCATCCCGCGGTCTTTAGCAGGTAGGCAACAGAGAGAGCGGCAGCGATGTTGAAGAATGCGGTTGCGAGAACGGCAACGCTAACGTGAATAATCAGCCAGTAGTTCTGCAGCGCAGGCATCAAAGATGCAACCTCAACATAGAACAATGTCGTTGCGGCACCCAGGGTTAGCAGTGCAAAACCGCTGATTAAAAGCGAGACGAACTGAATCTCTTTCACGAAGATTCTCGCAATCAAGAAGATGACGGCAATGGTTAGAGTGCCGGTGATCGCGTATTCATACATGTTTCCCCATGGAACGCGTGCAACCGAAATTGCGCGAAGAACAACACCGATTGCAAGCAAGCCGGTCGCAAAAATCAAAAAGAACAGTCCGGCTCGTTGAGTAACCGTTGCACGTGCTGGGGCATCCTTGCTCTGACTAGCCCTGCTAGCAAGGTTGAGCGCGTCGGCCAAGAATGCGAAAGTGTAAATCGCCATCGATGCGTAAAGAAAAAGTCTTGAGATCTGCGAAAGCTCTTCGCTCAGCACCACGTTATTCAATCTTGGCCTTCTTTATTTCATCGGTTAAATCGTTGAGCACTTTTTCGAGAGTCGGATCGTCACCGCGAGCTAGAGCCGCGAGTTCGAACCCTTCTTCTGTCTTGCGAACCCAGACGCGTCTTCTTGGCACGAGCAGGGTAATCATGAGTCCACCAAGTGATAACAAGGCGAAAAGCAGAATCCATCCCACAGCGGGGTTGTAACTGATGTCGAGCGAGATGAATCGCTTCAAACCGTCGAAAGTTACCGTGCCCAGGTTGTTCGGCAGGGTGGCGGTCTGGCCGGTTTCGAGCTGAAGTGCCGCTGCCTTGGCCTCGCCGCCGGCTACCTGGGTCATCTTCTCGATGTCCAGCGCATAGACGTTTCTAGGAATACCGTCGTCTAGCCCAAGGTCACCCTCATAGACGTTCAAGGTCAACAGCGGGTTGATCGGGTCTGGGAATATCGAGCTCTTGGCCCCGGTATCTAGATCGGCTGCCGTTGGGTAGAAGAAGGCAATCATGCCGAACTGCTTTGGCTTGGCATCTGGCAGCTTGTAGATGCCAAGAGACGTGTAGTTGCGGTCTTGCGGCAAGAAGGCGACCGGGCCAGAGAACGAAACCTCGCCGCTGGCGTCGCGCACTGTGACCACCGGGGCATAGCCGTTTCCGGTTAGGTAAAGCTTCGCGTTTGGCAGCTCGAGCGGCTCGTTAACACGAATCTGACCCTGCACCGGTTCACCGTCGGCACCGATGCGCGTGGTCACCAAGGCCTTGAAATCGAGCGGGGTGCCGATGTTGGTTTCGTTTCTAATGTCGAAAACAACGTTGAACTTATCGAGACGAACACTCAGCGGGGTGAGTTGGTTCTCGTCGAAGAAAGTGCCCGGCGAAATCGAGTCGTAGCCAGCGAGGTTATTTACGAAAGTGTCACCCTCAATCAAAACACGCTGACCGCTGTAACTAAGACCTCCGCCGATTCCAACCGAAACCAGAACACCGATTAGTGAGAAGTGAAAAATCAGGTTGCCGGTCTCGCGCAGGTAACCGCGCTCAGCAGAAACCGCAGTTCGAGTTGTAACAACTCGATAGCCCTGCTTGCGAAGAATTGCTGCAGCCTTCTCGACGACTTTTGCTTTCTTCGATTTAACAATCTGGTGCGCTGGCATGCGCGCAAAGTTTCTCGGCGCGGCAGGTGGCTGACTCTTCAACGCCGCGTAGTGCACCTTGGTTCGCGGAACAACGCAACCAATCAAACTTGTGAAAAGCAAAATGTAAATCGCACTAAACCACACCGAGGTGTATACGTCGAAGAGCTGAATGTTATCGAAGACAACAGCAAGGTCTGGGTTGTTTTCGAAGAACTGCTTCACACCGTTTGGGTCAGCGCTTCGCTGCGGATAAATCGAACCGGGAACCGCAGCAATCGCCAAAAGCAAAAGCAGCATAAGTGCGGTGCGCATCGAAGTTAGCTGACGCCAGAACCAGCGCGCCCATCCTCGAATGCCGATGTCAGGCGAATCAATTTCGATGTCTCGCGAATTAGATGGCTGGGAAGAACTCACTGTTCACCACCTGAAAGTATTCGATAACGATGTTCCAAAGTCCGGTGACCAAAAGCAGACCGAGCAGAATCAGCAGAACGCCACCACCGATATTGAATGCACGGATGTGCCTGCGCACGAACGCCACCGAGCGCGTGGCCCACGCGAATCCGGCGGCGATCGCAACGAAAGGCAGGCCGAGGCCGAGCGAGTAGGCCGCCGTCAGCGTCGTGCCGCGCAGCGCCTGGCTCGAGTCGAGGCTGAGTGCAAGCACAGAAGCGAGGGTTGGGCCGATGCAAGGGGTCCAGCCGAGGCCGAAGACGATGCCCAGCAGCGGCGCGCCAAGCAGGCCAACGCGCGGCCGCCAGTTTGGCTTGATGGTCTTTTGCATGAAGCCGAATTGGCCGAGCATCACGAGACCGAGCAAGATAACGATGATTCCGAGAACCGGTTGAATCGCCGAGCTGAAGGCATAGAGCCTCGAACCGAAAACTCCGAAGGCTGTTCCGAGTGAGACAAAGACCGCAGAGAAACCGAGCACAAACAAAACCGTGCCGAGCACGATGCGCGACTTAGGTGCAGCGTTGCCAGAAACGAAACCCAGGTAAGCCGGCACAAGCGGAAGCACGCAAGGACTTAAGAATGAAACCAAACCGGCAAGCACTGCAATCGGAATCGCGATGAACATCGAGCCACCGAGAATTTGCTCAGCTAGATTCACTTTTCGTCAACCACTCTTTGAATTAGAGCTTTGAGTGTGCTCTTTTCGATTTGACCCAAAACACGAGCCGCTACTCGACCCTGTTTGTCAATCACGAGAGTGGTTGGCACAGCTTGCGGTGTGACAACACCGGTGAATGCGAGAACTGCAGAACCCGACTGAGCGTCGATAATTGAAGGCCAGGTGATTCCGAAATTGCGATCGAAGGCGCGCGCAGTCTCTGCGGTGTCGCGAACGTTGACTCCGACAAACTGAACGTTCTTGCCAACAAACATGTTGTTCACGGCCACTAGGTCGGGTGCCTCTGCACGGCAAGGCGCACAACCCGCATACCAAAAGTTCATTACAACAACTACGCCACTTAGCTGATCGCTCTTTAGCAAACCGCCGCTCTCGGTTTCACCCGACCAGGCAATCGACTTGCCGCGATTTTCTGCAGCGAATTCTGAAACGGTTCCGTCGCCGGCAATGTAGTTCTTGTTATCGCCAGCTCTGAATTGATCTGCCAGTGAATCGTTGACACATGCACTCAGTGAAAAAGTCACCGCAACCGCGAGCGCGAAGGCCAGAGCGTTTTTGGCAGTTCTCTTGGCAGCCATCAGACGGCTCCCTTGTCTTTTGCACCGGCATTTGCGGCTGGGTCTAGATACTCGACCTCTACCCAATCGCCGTTGCGTCTTTCAAAGGTTGTGATCGACGAGAGTGCGCAGCGGCGCTGCTTCGGGCTGTGGGCCAGTCTGACCCCCGCAGCCTTGCGGTGAACCATCCAGATCGGCAGTTGGTGGGTGACCAGCACCACATCGCCAGAGTCGACTTCCTTGGCGAGCTCATCCATGGCTTCAAACATGCGTTTCACGATCGACTCGTAGCTCTCGCCCCACGATGGCTTGCTCGGATTGCGCAGGTGCAGATAGAGATGTGGGCGCACGGCTATGTGCTTGGCGCTCAGCTTGCGGCCCTCGAAAACGTTGTGCGGCTCAATTAAGCGCTGGTCGGTGACGACATCTAGCCCAAAGTGCTCGGCAATCGGCTCGGCTGACTGCTGGGTGCGCAGCAAGGGTGACGAAACGATCTTCGCTATTGGGCGGTTTAGGGCTTTGAGGGCCTGAGCCGCGGTTTGCGCCATCTCTACGCCGCGCTCGCTCAGGTGAAAGTGCGGAAGGCGTCCGTATAGAACGCCACCGGGGTTGTGAACCTCACCGTGGCGAACCAGGTGAAGGCGTTCGGCGGGCATGTGCCTAGTCTACCCGCGGGTAAACTTGGGCCTAGACGCTGATTCAGGCAACTAACAGCAAGAAAGCAAGGATGACATGCGCGACCGCACTCTCGTTAAAGACCTGGCAGCACGCCCGGACGGTGCTGTTGTTCTAGGTGGCTGGGTCGAGAAGCTTCGCGACCAGAAACGCATCCAGTTTGTAATTCTTCGCGACGAGTCTGGCGACGTTCAGGTGACCTATCCGCGCCC
>CAZDKF010000035.1:6503-8552 GCA_964505955.1 uncultured Rhodoluna sp.
AGTAATCGACGAGCAGCCTGATGAGAACGACGCGCTCGCGGCCAAGATTTCTACTTTGACCGCAGGTTCTTTCGTTTGGGTTCACGGTCGCCTAATTCACGACGAGCGCGTTAAGCTCGGCGGTCTCGAGATTCAACTCGATGACATCGAGATTGTTACGCTTGCCGACCCAATCAGCCCGATTGCCGATGACACCTCAATCGACAAGCGTCTCGACTGGCGTTTCTTAGATCTGCGCCGTTCAGAGATGAACCTGGTCTTCAAAATTCAAACCACAATCGAGCACGCCTGGCGCGAGTTTTGGAACGAAAACAACTTCGTTGAGATTCACTCACCAAAGTTGATGGCTTCGGCTTCAGAGTCAAACGCCGAACTGTTCAAACTCGAGTACTTCGAGACTCACGCCTACTTGGCACAAAGCCCACAGTTCTATAAGCAGATGGCGATGATGGCCGGCTTTGGTCGAATCTTCGAGATTGGCCCGGTATTCCGTGCCGACCCGTCTTTCACCTCTCGTCACGCGACCGAGTTCGTTTCAGTCGACATCGAAGTTTCATGGATTGACTCGCACGAAGACATCATGGCTATTCAAGAGCAACTTCGAGTTCGCGCCATCAGTGCCGTCAAAGAGCAGCACGGCGAAGAGATCAAGCGCTTGTTCGACATCGACGTGGTTGTTCCGACCGTTCCGTTCCCACGCATTCCGCTTGCCGAGGCTGTCGACATCGTCAAGGCTCGCGGCCACGAGGTAGCTCGCGGTGGCGACATGGATCCAGAGGGTGAGCGCCAGATTGCCGCTCACGTATTCGAGAAGCACGGCCACGAGTTCGTGTTCTTGACCGACTACCCAGCGACGGTTCGCCCGTTCTATCACATGCGTCACGCAGACAACCCGGCGCTAACCAACAGCTATGACCTGATCTGGCGTGGCACCGAGATTACCACCGGTGCTCAGCGTGAGCACCGCCTAGACGTGCTTGTCGAGCAGGTTAAGTCAAAGGGTCTTGAGCCAGAAGGCCTGCAGACCTACCTCGACTTCTTCAAGTACGGCGCTCCGGCACACGGTGGCTTCGGCATGGGTCTGCTTCGCGTGATCATGTTGTTGCTGCACCAGCCAAACATTCGAGAGGTCGGTTATTTGTTCCGCGGACCAAACCGCCTGGAGCCTTAGTCTCAAAAAGAAATCCCCCGGAGCGCATCCGGGGGATTTTCTATTTCATCCAGTTCTCAACTTTGAGTTCTTTGACTTTCGAGAAGTGCTTCTCGTTATTTGTAACCAAAATAGTTTTCAAACTAAGGGCGTGGCCGGCTATTAGTGTGTCAAATTCACTAATGGGCTTACCTGCTTTTTGCAAAATGAATGAGAGCCTTCCGGATTCAAGAGCGTCGGCACTTGAAAACGATGCAACAGCTACATCTTCTAAAAACTCGGTAATCACTAGTTCTTTGTTTGGGTTTTTGCAATTCATTAGTCCCTTCACTAACTCGTGGTAGGTGATTGAAGAGATCGCCCAATCGCCAAGATGTGCCTTCATCTTGGCAAGCACTTTTTGATTGCCATTTATTGCATAGCTAGCGATGTCGGTGTCTAGAAGATATTTCATTCGGCATCAATGAGTTCTTGAATTGACTTGCGAATCGGTTCAGGTTCGTGACTTCTTTCTGGTAGCCAGTCGTCATCACCAATCGGCCCTAGCTTTTCTTGCAGCGCGAAAAATGCGTCTAAACGATTTGGCTTTTGCCTCTTGATTGCAATCACACCGGTTTCCTCGTCAACCTCCAGGTAGACGACACCGCCGGTGATGTTTAGCGATGCCGGCAGTCGGATCGCGCTGCTTCCCCCGTTTTTGAAAACCTTTGCTTCATGAACTGCCTTCACATCTGCCCCAATCTGTCTCGTCACTTTCTAGATGTATAGACAAATTGTATAGACAAGTTCTGAGACCGACAAGAGCTTAGGCAAACGACTTTCGGCTCGGTTACTTGAGGCGTTTGATTGTGGTGTGTGCCTTAGCAGCCCACGGATACCTGCGGCCAAGCCTGCTCAGC
>CAZDKF010000036.1:0-1360 GCA_964505955.1 uncultured Rhodoluna sp.
GCGAAAGCGCTGAATGCTGCCGTCTTTGCCAACCAGGAACTTCTCGAAGTTCCACATGATTGGGCCGGCTAGCCCTTTAGCGTCTTTGGTCTTTACAAGTTGCTTGTAGAGAGCGTGGCGGTTGCGACCGTTTACCTTGATCATCTCTGTCATCGGAAAAGTCACACCCCAGGTGGTTGAGCAATACTCGGCTACGGCTTCGTTGCTCGAGAGTTCCTGCTTGAACTGGTCGGTTGGCAGACCAACCACGGTGAAGCCCTTGGCGGCATACTTCTTCTGCAGCGCTTCGAGTGCTTCGTATTGCGGCGTGAGGCCGCAGCGAGACGCCACGTTCACCACTAGAACCGGGCCGCTGCCCAGCTTCCCAAAGGTGGTCTTGGTGCCGTCAATAAGTGTCAGTTCTACTTCACGAATGCTCATAATCTTGTTAACCCCTTGGCTCGGCGGGAATTCCCGATTTCTTCGGCTTTATGCGAGCCCAGATTCGCTCGTGAAAGTAGTAAAGCACAGCCTCACCAATGGTTTGCAATACGGCGATGGTCACGCCGAGCTCCCAGCTGCCGGTGAGTATGTAGGTGATGGTGAACATCATGCCGTTGTGCACGACATACCAGCTGATGGTTTTGCCGAGGGTGCGGCGCTTTGTGTCCACGGATTATGCCTTGGTCGCTGGCATGCCAAGCAGTTTGGCTAAGTCGAAGCGCTAGGCCTTGCGCCAAGACTCTTCGACAAACTTGGCATAGCGAACCTTGTTGAGAAGCTGATCTTCTTTCGACTCAAGCAGGTGCCAGGTTGCACCTTCGAGGAAGCGAAGCTTCACATGAAGTTCGATTAACTGAACATCTCGTTCGGTTATTTTGCCCACCTCAAAGTATTCGTTGAGATAGGTGACTATCAGATCGCGCTGCATCGCCTTCTTCTCATAGAGCATCGCGTGAATCGTAACGCCGAGCTCAAAGTATTTCGATGCCCAGCCGGCTTCGGCCCAGTCGATTAGAACTGCGCGCTCGGGCTGAAAAACAACGTTCGAAAGGTGACTGTCGCTGTGAATGAATGTCACGTCTTCGCGCGCTAGTTCGTGAGCTTTGAGCGCTCGAGCAATCGACCGCGCATACTTCACGAGTTCAGGTGCATACTCTGATGCGTTGGTCTTAGAGAAAATCGGTCTCAACATTCTTGCCGAGTTCCATTCGGCGAGTTTGCCTTTGCCTTCGCGCTCGAAAGCAAGGTGAAGTTTGCGATGCGCATCGGCAAGCAACTTTGCATTCCTCGGCATCATGCTGTCTGCAACAATTTCGCCTTCGACGTATGCATAAGAAACCATGTCGAATTGCTTCAACGGTTGTCGATTCAAGACCGT
>CAZDKF010000036.1:1370-7308 GCA_964505955.1 uncultured Rhodoluna sp.
GTTGTTTGCAGAAGCGTTCTCTCGCCAAACGACAAATCTTTTTGCTGCGCAACAGAATCAGGGTGTTGATTTCTCTATCGAGAAGAAGAACAAGTTTTTTGTTTTTGCGAACAAATTTGTAAACGCGAGAAAGACGTTTGTTGACTACAGTGATGGCTTCGTGGCGACTGCGCTCAACCGAAAAGCACTCCGGCTCATCGATGCGATAGAGCGCCGTGCGAATCTCACGGGGGAGTGAATCAAACGAAACGGTCTTTGCCATTTCTTTAGTTTAAGGGCAGCCTGATTTCGAGTTTTAGCCCCCCGAGCTCGCTAGGTGCGATCGATAGCTGCCCGCCGTGGGCCTCAACGATTGACTTCATCAGGGTCATACCCAAGCCCGTTCCACCTGTCTCGCGGCTGCGCGACTCGTCGAAGCGCCTGAAACCTTGAACGCCCTTGACGTAGGCGTCAGCCGGCAGGCCACCACCGGCATCTTCGATGGTGAGAACCGCCATACGTCGCTCGGCAGCCAGAGTCATGTGCACCCGATCTGTTGGCGAGGTGTGGCGCATGATGTTGCCGGTGGCATTTTCGAGCAACCGCCGCAGCAGTTCAATCGAGCCCGAAACGCCTACGTGCGCCAATTGGGTTTCAATCTTGCGTTTCGGCGAGGTGGCCTGCAGGTCTTCGGCTGCGGCAGCGACAAGGGGCGCCAGCTCAACACGGGTGAAGGAGTTGCTAGACACCGAGCCCACTTCGGCCAGTTGCAGCAGGCCAGTGATGGTTTCGTCCATGCGATTGACCTGCTCGACAATTCGCGCATAGGCCCGTTCGCGCTGTTCGGTGCTGGTCTTGGCACCCGACTTGGCCAGCAGTTCGGCAGAGCCCTTGATCACGGTTAGCGGGGTGCGCAACTCGTGAGAGGCGTCACCCATGAAGCTCTGCATGCTCTCGCGGGTCTCGCGCTCTTGGTCGGCAGTGCCAGCCAAGGTCTTGATAACCGACTTCAGGTCGCGGCGAATAAGAATCGTCACGGCGGCACCGGCGATCACAATCGTGATGGCAGAAATCAGAAGCAACGTGGCCAGGCTGTTTGCGCGCGCTAACTGCGCTCTCTCGGTTGATGTTGCAATGAGTAGGTACTCGTTGCCAGCCATAGACACGGCTCTGAGTTTGTATTCGATTGGTGTAGAAACCAGCACCGATTTCTTCGCGGCGGCAGCCATCACTGAATCTGAAGGCGCAGTCTCAAGCCGCACCGCACTTTCGGCGATAGTCGTAATCGCGCGATCCATGTCGACAAATGCCATTGTCAGCGCAACATCGGTTTCGTCTGCGACAACGAGCGCCGAGCTGAGCGTGTCGGTGCTGGCGGCAATTCGTTTCGCGGCGTCGTCAAGAATGACTTCTGTGCGACGCAGCTCAGATGAATAACTTAGCTCGACCATCGCATAGCCACCACCGATTAGTGCAATCGAAAAAACCGCAATTGCGCTAAGTGAAATCTTTGTGATTAGTTTCATTCGCCGGCCTCAATCTGAAAACCAATTCCGCGAACGGTTTTGATTCCCTGCCACTTTTTGGTGTGCAACTTCTTGCGCAGATAAGAAATGTAGGTGTCAAGCACGGTGACTGTGGTGTCCCAGTTGATGCCCCAAACAGAATCGAGCAGCGCACCTTTGGTTGCCACTCGCCCCTTGCGCTGCATTAGTTCTTGCAGCAAACGAAACTCGGTTGGCGAGAGTTCAACAGCAACGCCGTCAACGGTCACCTGGTGCGCATCTTCGTCGAGACGAACCGGCCCAACCTCTAGCACCTCACGTTGTGCGTTCAGAAGGTGTTTGAGTCGCGCCTCAACTCGCAGCATCAACTCTTCGAGCCCGAACGGCTTGGTCACATAGTCGTCGGCGCCAGCACGAAAGCCAACCGCCACGTCTGCTCGGTCTCCGCGGGCAGTTAGCAGAATCACGGGTGTTTCATCGCCGGTAGCCCGCAGCCGCTCGAGCAACTCGAAGCCATTTACCTTGGGCATGTTTACGTCACTGATGATTAGATCGAAGTCACCCTCATAGATCTCACGCAATGCCGTGTGGCCGTCTGCTGCCGTGGCCGCCGCGTATCCCTGCATTCGAAGGGCATCCGCAAGCATGTC
This sequence comes from uncultured Rhodoluna sp., assembly GCA_964505955.1. Lineage (GTDB taxonomy): Bacteria > Actinomycetota > Actinomycetes > Actinomycetales > Microbacteriaceae > Rhodoluna. The sequence continues at coordinate 3,505 of CAZDKF010000036.1, forward strand.
GCGCACTCCCGGCTCATCATCTACGACAAGGATGTTTGCTTTGGCCACTTTGACCTCCTGATGTGAGTTTAGAGACCGGGCCAAGTTCTAACCCTCTGCGCACGGTTTTCTAAGACTTTTCTAAGAACCCGTATGCAACTCTTTGGTTGTCAGGTTTTATCACCAAACAGAAAGAATCAAAATGTCAGCAAAGAAAACCTTCACAGCAATAGTTCTTAGCGCCTCGATGGTGCTAGGTGGTTCAATGTCGGCCATGGCAACTGAAAGCACGAGCACCCCGGTTTCAGCACCGGCTGCTTCACCGACACCAAAGGCTCAGCCTTTCAAGCAGTACCGTGAAGCCCTTGCGGTTTTCAGAACAGAGATGACTAAGTTCAGAGCAGACCGCATCTCATTCACTGAGGCGATGAAGGCACACCGCACAGTCAACGCCGCCTACTACGAAGCTAGAAAAGCGATCAACACAACTTTCAAGGCAGCTGTTGATCCTGCGCGTGCAACTTTAAGAACGGCACTTGAAGCTGCAACAACCGATGAGCAGAAGGCAGCTGCATACAGTGCATTCCGCACAGCAGTTACAGCAGCAACTGCAACTCGCGACGCAGCAATTGCGGCACTTGGCCCAGAGCCTGCGAAGCCGGTAAAGCCAGTGAAGCCAACTAAGCCAACCAAGCCAGAGCGACCAGCTAAGCCAACTCCGGCTCCAACGGTTTCACCAAACTAAACCCGTGCGGTAAATCCGCCGAAACGAAAAACTCCCCGGCAAACCAGGCGCCGGGGAGTTTTTCTTTTTGTTCTAGTCGGTCAGTGTAATAACGACACGTCGACGCATCGGGTTTTCAACTGTGTCTTGCCCCGAACTAGTTCCTACCAAGACGTACTTAAGCTTCAGGGTGTTCAAAACGAACGAACATGCGTTCACCGCTCGACGCATCGATAGCGCACGGTCAGTCGGCAACACAGTTGGACCCTCGGTGTAGCCAACGCACTCGATGTTCTTGTAGTCGCTGTACTTTTCGACGAATGCCTTTATCGATGCCGCAATGCGAGGGGTAATTCTGGGGGAGCCATCGATGAAGTTGCCAATTGTGATTGTGCGCGGTGGTCGATTTGCCGGAGGCACGATGGTCACACTAAGTGGCTCTAGGTCAGTGCGTCCGAGCCCATCCCAGGCAAACATCATGACCTTGCTTGTGCCAAACCAGTCTTTCACTGGCACGAAAGTGACAGATCGATCAGGGTTCAGCGTCCAAGTGCCCTGACCCTTGATTGTCACGGTTGTTCGGCAACGAAGAGTGTCTGGCACTAGAAGGCAGAGACCCGGAGTTGGACTAACCGGCGTGACAACAGGGTTTAGTTTGACTGGCGTGTTAACCGGACCGTTGCCATTGGTTGGGTCGATGCTAGGTGGAGCCGCCGGCGGGCTCTGTGCGGGAACCGGAAATACAGTTACCGTCATGACAGCTGCAGCAGTGGTCACGCCATCGGTTATCTGGTAGTCAACAAAGCTGACTCCCGTGAATGCCGCGTCGGCTCTAAAAGTCACTGATCCGTCGTTGTTTAGCACATAGGTGCCGACACCGGTGATCGTTACGGTCGAACCGCGGTGGCTAGCCACTGGGTCGACTAGGCACTTGGTGAGCGAACTGCCAGTCACAGATGCTGGATAGAAAGTGGCAGGCGTAGTGGTCACCGTGCTTGTGCTGTTACCGACAATTGTGGGTGCTGGCGCAGTTACCGTGACGATCAGGGTTGCAGAGGCTTGCTGACCATAGGAGTCATTTATTCGGTAGGTGACAGCTGGCTTTACGCCGGGTGCAACGTTTGGTGAGGCAGCAAAGGTCACTTCACCGTTTGTTGTGTTAACCGAGTATGTTCCGAGACCAGCAAAAAATACCGACGTTTTGCAGATTGAGTCGCTAGGGTCAACGATGCACGCCGTTACGTAGTTTATGTTTGCCCCGGAGCCAGGTGTTGCAACCGGAACCAGGGTTCCAGATTGTCCCTGGCCCACGGTGGCTGTTGCGTTTGTGATTGTTGGGGGAGGAACGATTACGACCGATTGAGTAGAAGCCGCAGAAGCACCAACCGAGTTGGTTGCCTTCACCCCGATTGTGGCCGTTCCAACGTAGGTCGCAACTGGAACAAAGGTGATTTGACCGGTTGAAGTGTTAATGCTCCAAGTGCCAACGTTGGCAACCGTGTAGGGCCCAGCACCACATGTTGCCGCGTTTGCCGGATCAACAAGGCACCATGAAGTAATTGGTGCAGCGGGGTCGGTCGTTGCAGTTGCGGTAAAGACTCTGGTGGTGCCTTTGGCTGTGTATAAGGTCTTCGGGTCAACTATCGGAGCAACGGTTCCCTGAACGATGGTTGCGGCGGCGGGCGAGCTATCGGCAGCAACCAGGTTTGCGTCGATGGTGGTCTCACCAACGTAAGCGACAGCAGTGTTCATGTAGGTGGAACTTGCATTTGCCGGAAACTGAACCGAGTACTTGAACGTCTTGGAACCGAGGGCAGGAATGGTGTGTGGACCGTTGAAGACCAACTTTCGTGTGGCAGCGTCGTAGTTTAGAACGCCAGCCTCGGCTGTCACGGCAACGTTGTTGATGAAGCTCGAACCGGCAACATAAGAAGTTGTTGCAGGCAGTGTGTCAACAACATCGTCAATCACCGCAGCTGCACCAGCACCGTTATTGACTGTCACGGTGAACTGAATGTTTCCACCACCCACCGGAACGGTGCTTGAGGAAGAAGACTTGTTGATTGTTAGTTTGTTTTCAACAACCGGAAGCGGCGCTAGTGCAGCACCCGTAGGAAGTGATCCGGTTTCTTTGATCTGGGTTCCAGACGCCAGGTATTGAATCGGGGTAAGCGTTACGGGCGAGCTAGCTTGCGCTACTGCCTTATAGGTATAGACAGCATTGTAGTTTCGGTTTGCCCCGCCACCAACCTGGTCTTGATTCAAAAGGAACAAGACGTTGTTGTGAGTCGCTACTACCCCAGAGGTGAAGTTAATTTGGGTTGAAACTAGCCGCCACGCGTTGGCAGGAAAGTTTGAAGTCGGAGAGGGCGTTAGCACGATAATGCCTGGCGCATAGTTTGGGCCTGCTCCAACGGTTCCGGTAGAACCAGTTGCGGTCACGGTAACGGTTCCACCGAGAGTGGTTCCGGAAGGCACGTTGACGTTGATGTTGTCAACCTTGTTTGCGTTTGCAGTGATTTGATCTTCAACGCGAGTGAATGTGCTGGTCTTTGAACAAATCGCCGTTGCCCCGGCAAGAGTTGGGTTTCCGGAATAGATAACTACTCGGTGAGTCTGCGCCGTATTTGTGACCGCGGTAGCTTTCGCTAAGAAGTAAGTGAAAGTGTCTGTGTTTGCAGATACATCACCGCTAGATTGTTGGGCTGGCTGGCTCGGTGCAAGGGTTACGATGCCACCGGTGAAAGTGTCGAGCTTTACCCAGAGATTTTTAACTGCGGTTGGAGAGTTGATCTTGTATCCGATGTACTGAGCGTCATACCCTTGTGCGGCATCGATGCTAAATGTGTCAGAGCTCAAAAATGTCACTGCTGGAGTTCCCGCTGCAACTCCACAAACATCACCAATTGCCGCATTGGCATTCTGCACAGGGATGATCGTGAAGCCGGTGATAGCCATCGCAAGGCCGGTCAGCGTGTCGACGATCGGCCCCAGCACCTGCGCGACTTTCGAGGCCCAGAGCTGGTTCAGGAGGTTGGCATGGACCTTGGGGCCGTAGAGCTTCGGGTTGATCTCTTCCCGCCCGAGGCCCTGCACGGTGG
>CAZDKF010000036.1:7318-8385 GCA_964505955.1 uncultured Rhodoluna sp.
TTCTCTCTAAAAAAATCAAGGAAATCAGTGGGATAATTTTCTTGAACAATTTCTACCTTCGGTCGAACGAATATACAGACCCTTTAACCTTAGAGAAATGTTCAGCCAGACGAATATAAATAGGTGGATAGCCGAATATAGAGTGCTGGGCAAACCCGTCATAGACTGACCTCATGATCAAGAGTGCCATCGCAAGAAAGATCAAAACCCTTGCGCTCTTGGCTGTCACTGCGCTCGCGCTCGCGGCATGCACCGGCCCAACCGACCGCCCAACCACACAACCTGAGCCGACCCCTGTCTACGTGACGGCACCTCTCACCGGCATGCAATATCTCGAGGGCAGCGCTGAGGCGAGCACGCTGAGTCGCCCATCCGTGGCGTGCAAAATCGACAACAGCGAGGCAGCTCGACCGCAGCTTGGCCTCAACCGCACCGATCTGGTTTTCGTTGAGATGGTTGAGGGTGGCCTCACCCGACTGGTTGCGCTTTGGCACAGCACCCAGCCAACCGCCGTCGGCCCGGTTCGTTCGATTCGCCCAATGGACCCAGATATCCTCAGCCCGTTCGGCGGCATCGTTTGCTATTCGGGCGGTCAGGCCGTGTTCGTCAACATGATGCGAAACACTAATGTTTTCAATGCCAGCGAGACCAGCGAGCAAGACAAGGGCACCTTCAGCCGCAGCAAAGATCGCTATGCCCCACACAACGTGATTGTCGATGTCGACAAACTAGCCGCGGCGCATCCAGAGATTGCGGCACCCGGTGTGCAGTTTGGTTTCGCCAATTCGCTCCCACCAGCGCAGGATGAAGCCGCGCAGCAGCTCGCGGCTGCTGCCGGCGTATTGCGCGACATAGTCTTCAGCCTCTGCCAGCGCGGACACCAGATTGGCGCGCACGACCGCCTTGAACAGTTCTTCCTTGTTTTCGAAATACAGATAGAGCGTGCCTTTGGAAACCCCTGCACGCGAGGCAACATCATCCAGACGGGTTGCGGCATAGCCGCGCTCGACAAACAGGTCGAGTGCAGCGTCCAGCAACTCTTGTGGTCGGGCATCTTTTCGGCGTTC
>CAZDKF010000037.1:0-8352 GCA_964505955.1 uncultured Rhodoluna sp.
CTGGTCTTCTGCCTATGACCTCGGATTCAAAGCCATCGCCTCGAACGTTGCCGATGTTGCTGCCATGGGCGCCAAACCAACCTCGTTGGTTGTTGCGCTTATCTGTCGCCCAAGCACCGAGATTGAGTGGCTCGAGTCTTTTGCCGACGGATTGCGCGATGGCTGCCTGCAGCTTGCGCCCGAGGCCGCCGTTGTCGGGGGAGATCTCACCATCGCAGACACAACCGTCATCGCCGTCACCGCTCACGGCGACCTCGAAGGGCGCGAGCCAGTGCTGCGTTCGGGTGCTCGCGTTGGTGACGTGGTTGCCGTTGCCGGAACGCTCGGCAAGGCGGCGGCAGGTTTGGCTCTCTTTCAGAGTGGCAATGCCGATGCGATTTCGGCATACGACGAACTGGTTAACTTTCAAAGACGCCCGCAGCCGCCGATTGCCTCGGGTGTTGTGGCCGCGAAAATTGGTGCAACCTCAATGCTCGATTTGTCAGACGGGCTATCGCGCGACGCCGCTCGCATCGCCAAGGCGAGCAACGTAACCGTTTCGCTGAATCGTCGCGACCTGCAGGGTTTCGAAGCGATGCTCGAAGAGGCCGCGCGCGCGATTAGCGCTAATGCTTTTGATTGGGTTCTCGACGGTGGCGAAGATCATTCACTGCTCGCAACATTCGCCGCAGGCTCAACCATTCCGCGTGAATTCAAACCAATCGGTGAAATAATTGCCCGCACAAATCACGATGTCTTGCTAGACATGGCCCCGGTTGCAGAGGGCGGCTGGGACAGCGTTCGCGACTAAAGGTTAGGCGTGCAGCTGCGAGTTGAGCTGAATGCCCTCGCCGGTGCGCGGCAAAACCTCAACGCGACCGCTCACCGAGTTGCGTCTAAACAATAGGTTCGGCAGGCCGCTTAGTTCGCCGGCTTTCGCGGTGCCCTCGCCGTTTGAGTCGATGATTGTGACCTTCGTTCCGGCAGTCACATAGAGACCAGCCTCGACAACGGAGTCGTCGCCAATAGAGATGCCAACACCCGAGTTAGCGCCGAGCAGTGCGCGCTCGCCGATGGTTACGCGCTCTTTGCCACCACCCGAAAGCGTGCCCATAATTGAGGCGCCGCCGCCGATGTCGCTGCCGTCGCCAACCACAACGCCCTGAGAGATGCGACCCTCAACCATCGAGACACCGAGGGTGCCCGCGTTGAAGTTGACAAAACCCTCGTGCATGATCGTGGTGCCTGGCGCGAGGTGTGCGCCAAGGCGAACGCGGCTGGCATCTGCAATGCGAACCTTGCGAGGAGTTACGTAGTCGACCATTCGGCCAAACTTGTCGATGCTGTGCACGGCGATGCCCGCGCGCTGCAGGGTGCCGCGAAGTTCTTCGAGGTCGTCGAGCGCGATTGGCCCCGCATTGGTGAAGGCAACAATCGGCAGGCTAGGAATCAACTGCTCGAGGTTGATGGTGTTTGGCTTCACCAAGAGGTGGCTCAATAGGTGAAGCCGCAGGTAGGCGTCGGCCGTGCCGGCAACGGGCTGGGTGAGATCGACCTCGGTGCGAACCCAGCGAATGCTCACGCGGCGACGGGCGTCTTCGCCAACCATTGCGTCGAGCTCTTTTGGCACAACCCAGAGCGAATCGTTCTTCGGTGCTTCACCGAGCTGCGGCTTCGGATACCAGACGTCGAGAATGGTGCCGTCACTGGCAACGGTGGCTAGACCGTGGCCCCAGGCCATCGAGTTGAGATAAGAAGTCGCTTGAGTCACGTGTTCAAGATTACAAGTTAGGCTCGTTCTATGTCTGGCCAGCCCCTAAATCTCGAAGGCGATCTTGTCGAGCTCACTCGCGCAGTTTGCGACATCGAGTCGGTTTCTGGCAACGAAAAAGAGCTAGCTGACGCCATCGAATCGGCCCTAGCCAAGTATTCGCACCTCGAGGCCATCCGTGATGGTGACGCAATTGTTGCACGCACCAACTTTGGCCACGCCACCCGCGTTGTGATCGCCGGCCACATCGACACAGTGCCGGTTGCCGACAACCTGCCAATCAAACTCTTGCCCATGGAGCGCGAACAGGTGCTCTGGGGTCGCGGAACCGTTGACATGAAGGCCGGGGTAGCGGTGCAGCTCAAGTTGGCGGCCACCCTCGATAAGACCAACACCGATGTCACCTGGGTTTTCTATGACCACGAAGAAGTCGAGGCCAGCCTGAACGGGCTTGGCCGCATCGCCCGCAATCGCCCAGATCTCTTGGATGCCAGTTTCGCCGTGCTCTGCGAACCAAGCAACGCACAGGTTGAGGGCGGCTGCAACGGAACCATCCGTGTTGAAGTTCGCGCTCGCGGTGTGAAGGCACACAGTGCCAGATCATGGATGGGTAAAAACGCGGTGCACGCATCGGCCGAAATCTTGAACCGCCTGAATGCCTATGAGCCGCAGTCGGTTGAGGTCGACGGGCTGGTTTATCGCGAGAGCTTGAACGCCGTGCTGATTTCTGGCGGTATGGCCACCAACGTGATTCCCGACGAGTGCGTGGTCACCGTGAACTACCGATTTGCGCCGAGCAAGAGCGGCCAAGAGGCAGCCGCCCACCTGTGCGAATTGTTCGATGGCTTTGAAATTGCGATGACCGACCTGAGTGAAGGTGCCCGCCCGGGTCTCGACCGACCAGAGGCAGCAGCTTTCGTTGCGGCCACCGGCTCGGCACCGAAACCGAAATACGGCTGGACAGACGTTGCACGCTTCAGCGCGCTCGGAATTCCGGCTGTGAACTTTGGTCCTGGCGACCCAAACAAGGCACATGCCGACGACGAAAATGTGCCGGTTAGCCAGATTTATGCCTGCGAGGCGGCGCTTCGCACCTGGTTGACTGCGAGCTAATCTCGTGCAGAACCTCGCGCACCGCGTTCAAGATCTTTGGCGCAGCAAGTGGTGGCTTCCAATCGTTTCGATTTTCGCTGCATCGCGAATTACATCTTTCATACTGTTTTTGGGCATGGCTCAAATTCAAGAAGACAACTACTGGACTGCCGCCAAGCCCGGCTACTTTGACTTTCTAAATATCTGGGATGCCGAGTGGTATCAGCGCATCTATGCCAACGGTTACCCGACGACACTGCCGACAAACGCCGACGGAAGCGTGCAGCAAAACGCGTGGGCATTCATGCCGGTCTTTCCGTTTCTGCTTCGCGGCCTGAATCTGCTAACCGGCATCGAATGGAAATATCTCGCACCGATAGTCGCAACGATTTTTGGTTTCGCATTCGCGCTGATGGCATACAAACTTTTAATTTTGCGAATCACCGAGTTGCAGGCGCGCTGGGCAATCGCACTTATCTCGTTCTCGATGGCCGCACCGATTCTGCAGGTTGGCTACGCCGAATCGCTTGGGCTGTTCTTGATGTGTGCGGCTCTCTATCTGTTCGCGAAGCGTCGCGATGGTTTGCTAGTTGTAACGCTCGCACTGCTCTCGGTAACCCGGCCTGGTCTTCTCGCTTTCTCACTGATGTTCGCGCTGCTCTTCGTTTATCGCTTATATCGCGAGCGCAAGCACGCCGAACCGTTCGAGCTGCGAGAGCGCATCAGGCTCTTTGGCCTCGCAGCGGTGTCGGGTGTTCTTGGTTTCGGCTGGCTGATCATCGCAGCGATTACGACAGGCCGCTTGGATGCGTACCTCAAGACCGAACTGGCTTGGCGCGGCGGTTACACCAACAACTCCGAACTCGAACCGTTCACCGGCTGGTTCATCAGCGGTGCCTATCACCTCGGTTCGGGAGTTGGCGAGGTGGCGGTTCTCGGTCTGGTGGCCTTTGCTGTGTGGGCACTTGGCACGCACTCGGTCAAGAGTCTTGGCATTGAGCTGCAGTTGTTCACCCTGAGCTATCTGGTCTACCTGTTTGCCGTGTTCTTTCCGCAGAGCAGCACCCCGCGGTTGCTGTTTCCGGCGTTCGGGCTTCTGGCCGGTTTGGCCGTGGCGAGCGCGGCCTGGTCGAAGCCAGCCCGCGGGGCGATCTTGGTGCTCAGTGTTCTCGGGCAGGTGCTCTGGTTGCTCGTCTGCTGGAAGTACACCGCGCCAGACTTCACTCCGCCCTAGTTTTTCGTAACGGATGGATTACATATGGCCGCAGGGGGTGCCTGCGGCGAACATCCGTGTGGTGAATGTCTGAATCGTGTGGGATAATTGAAGTTCGGCGAAGAAGCCCGCAATTTTAGGAGTCTTACAATGGCAGCAATGAAGCCACGCACCGGTGACGGTCCAATGGAGGCAGAGCGCGAACCGCGCGGCCTGATTATTCTTCGAGTTCCTCTAGAAGGCGGCGGCCGTCTAGTGGTTTCGGTGAACGAAGATGAAGCCAAGGAGCTTCACACCGTTCTTAGTGGCGTAGTGAAGAAGAAGTAAAGCCCGCCAAAAGCAGAATTGCTGAAACCCGACCCAAGTGGTCGGGTTTTTGCTTTAAGTCAGCGTTAACCCTGTTTGCTTGCCAGCAGCAGGCCGTCGCCAGAGGCGATGAGCGAGGTGATGAAGTCGTTGTTGTTGTCGAAGAACCGCAAGACATCGCGATAGGTGTTGGTCGCGTCATCGCGCATTGCCGGGTCTGGCACCCGATCGCGCCAGAGTGCGTGGGCGATTGCGACGACTCCACCAGGGCGAAGCATGCGCGAAGCTTCGCGCAACTGGTCTTCGAGGCTGTCGCGGTCTGCGTCGAGAAACACCAGGTCATATGCCGCATCGGCCATGTTCGACATCACGTCAACCGCTTTTCCAACGATCACGCGGGTGCGATTCGTGGGAATGCCGGCATCGGCGAAGGCGAGCCTGGCTGCAGCTTGATTCTCTTGCTCGTTATCGATTGTCGCGAGCACTGCCGTTGGTGAGCCAGACAGAAGGTGCAGGCCAGAGACTCCGGCGCCGGTGCCAACCTCAACTATGGCTTTGGCTTGAAGACTCGAAACCAAGAAAGCGAGGTGCGCGCCAACCGACGGAGTCACGCATTCGATGCCCATCTCTTCGGCTCGGGCGCGAGCGTCACGCATGGCTTCGTTCTCAGTGACAAAGTCTTCTGCGAACTTCCAACTGCTTATCTTGTCTACCATCACGACTCCTGCGCCAATGATATCGCCGGCGACTCGAAAAGCCCCGCATTCAGCGGGTAACCTAGACGGGTGTTCGGTCTAAGCGCAGAAAAGTTGCTCATCATCGGGGTGATCGCCGCCTTCTTGATTGGCCCAGACCGCCTGCCGATTTACGCGCAGAAACTCGCTCAGTTTGTTAAGAGCGCAAGGCGAATGGCCGAAGGTGCCAAGACCCAACTTTCAGACGAGATGGGCGAAGACTTCAGCGAGCTGGATTGGAGGAAACTCGATCCGCGTCAATACGACCCGCGCCGAATTATCCGTGAGGCTTTGCAAGAAGAGCCTGAGATGAACCCGGCCCAAAAACTTAACACCGCTAAGCCCGGCCGCACCATGCGACTTGCCGATGGCGAAGCAGCCCCGTTTGATTCAGAGGCAACTTAGCCCCAGGATGTTGCTAGGGCAGCCTGCGCTGAATCTTGGCTAGCAAGTCGATCAGCGGGGCCATGCGCTTCCAGCCCTTTGCGTTGACCGGCAAGCCGATTCCCGCGATTGTGCGAGCAACCCCAACCGTGCGTGCTTCTGTGTAACGAAGCAATCCGCCGACTGCCGAACGACGACCGACACCGCTCTGCTTGAAGCCACCCATCGGTGCGCCGAATGACGCAAACGTTGCGCGGTAACCCTCGTTGATGTTCACGCCTCCGGCCTCGATGAAGTGCGAGATGCGAATTGCTTCTGCGCGGTTGCCGATGATTGATGCGTTCAAGCCGTATTCGCTGTCGTTAGCCATGTCGATGGCTTCATCGATATCGCTGTAACCGTAGACCCCGATAACCGGGCCAAACACTTCATCGCAACGCATCAAAACGTCTTCACCGATGTCTGTGATCACGGTTGGCTGATAGAAGTATGGGCCAACCGATGGCAGGGCGTGCCCGCCGGTCAGCACTCGCGCACCCTTGTCGGTTGCGTCCTTCACAAACTTCTCAACCCTGGCTAACTGGGCCGCGCTGGTTAGCGAACCAATGTCAAATTCGAAGTCGTTCGACTTGCCAACCTTGAGCGCTTCAACGACCTCGACCAACTCGGCTTCGAATTCGGCCTTCAACTCTTGCGGGACATAGACGCGTGAGATAGCGACGCAGAGCTGACCGGTGTTGCCGAAACCTCCGGCTGCAACGATCGCGGCAGCGCGCTTCAAGTTTGCCGATGCCAGCACAATCGCCGGGTTCTTGCCACCGAGTTCTAGAGAGCAGCCAATCAGTCTGCCAGCGGCGCGCTGCGCAACCTGGCGACCGGTTGCGGTTGAACCCGTGAAGGCAACGTAGTCAACGTTGTCGGTTACGGCATTGCCAACCTCGGCACCATCGCCGACAACAATGCGCCAAACGTCTTCTGGCAAACCTGCCTGAACCGCTATCGCTCGAGCGAAGAGCGAAACCAAAGTGGTTTGATTGTCGGCTTTCTGCACAACTGAATTGCCAGCCATAATTGCCGGAATTACATCCATCATTGCGAGAGCCAAAGGATAGTTCCAAGGCGTGATAACACCCACGACTCCGATTGGAACCTGCGCGACGAAACTGCGAATCAAAAACGGAACATCGGTCTTTGCCTTCTTGATCGAAAGCGCCTTGTCTGAAATTTTTGCGTAGTAGCGAGTTGCGCCAATCGAACCGGCAAACTCTTCAACCGCATGCATGCGCGACTTGCCGGTTTCGAGTTGCAAGAGGTCGAGAAACTTATCCTTGTTCTCAAGCATTAGGTCGTGCAGCTTGAGCATGATCTTGGCTCGCTCAGAAACCTCGAGGCTCGCCCAATCGGCCTGAGCGTCGCGCGCGCGATCGACCTCGATGGCCACCTGCTCAGCACTCAGCTGAGGCAGGTCGTAGATGCGTTTGGCCGATGTCGGGTTGATTACCGCATAGGTCTTGTCGGTGGGGGCGAAGTGCGAGATCAGGCTCGCGATGCTGGTGTCGGTCACAGGTTGAGTTTAAGGCTGCGACTGGCTCGTTCGAGCTTGTCTTGAGCAATCAACGAGGCAATTCGCAGAATCTGTTCAGCGGCAAGGTCGTCTGGCTTTGCCAAAACCACGGGCTGCCCGCTGTCTGAACCCACGCGCAGTGCCTGGCTCATGGCGATCTGGCCGAGCAGTGGCACTGGCGCTTGGGCTAACTCGCTCAGTTGGTCGGCCACGGCTTGCCCGCCACCGCTGCCGAAGAGCTCGGTTCGGCTGCCGTCGGCGTTCTCGAGCCAGCTCATGTTTTCGATGACACCAAGGATGCGCTGCCCGGTCTGTAGGCCAACCGCGGCGGTGCGGGCCGCGATGTCTGCGGCCGCCGGCTGGGGAGTGGTCACCACAATCGACTTTGCGGTCGGCAAGAGTTGCCCGAGGCTAATCGCCACATCGCCGGTGCCGGGTGGCAGGTCGACGAGCAAGAAGTCGAGGTCGCCCCAGTGCACATCCGTGAGAAATTGCTGAATCGCGCGGTGCAGCATCGGCCCTCGCCAGGCAACGGCCTTGCCCTCTTCGACGAACATGCCGATCGAGATGACCTTGACGAAACCAGCGCCGTCTTCGATTTCGAAAACCGGCGGCAAGATCAGGTCGTCGACCTTGGTCGGTTTGCTCGTGATGCCGAGCTGGCCAGGAATCGAAAAGCCGAAAATGTCTGCGTCGATTAGCCCAACCTTGTTGCCCTGCATCGCGAGTGCAACGGCGAGGTTAGCGGTGATCGAAGACTTGCCAACGCCACCCTTGCCCGAGCCAACCAGATAGATGCGTGCGTAGGTGTCTTCATCAAACGGGTTCGTGCGAACCGCGCGACCGCCACGAAGTTGCTCTTTGAGTGTCTCGCGCTCGGCTGCGGTCATTACACCCAGCACCACGGATACGTTTTCGATGCCTTCAACTTTGCTCGCGGCAGCAATGGTGTCGCGTTCGATTTTTTGCGCGGCCGGGCAACCGGTGATTGTGAGTTTCAAGTTAACGACAGCACTACTGCCTTCAACTTCGATTTCACCAACCATGCCGAGTTCGGTAATCGGTTTGCGCAACTCGGGGTCAATTACGCCAACTAGCGCGCGAAGAATCTTCTGTTGCACTACTTGCTCTTTTTTGTGGCTGGCTTCTTGGTCGCAGGCGCAGCCTTCTTCTTCGCAGGCTGAGCTGGACGAAGTTCTTCAATTAAGTTTGCCGACATGTCTCGCAACTGATCGCGAATTTCGTCGCGCACAAACTCGCGGCTCGCCAATTCGCTGATTGCCATGCGAAGGGCAACGACCTCGCGGGC
>CAZDKF010000038.1:0-7756 GCA_964505955.1 uncultured Rhodoluna sp.
CCAAAGCGATGGCAATCATTGTGCCGAGTGTGGTTGCGATGAGGGTTGAGATGAGACCAATCGAAATCGAGGTGGCGAATGCCGCACAAACACCCTGAGCCTCGCAAACGCTAGTCCAGTTATCGAGCGTGAAGCCGCGCCAGGTTATGTTGCTACGACGGTAATCGTTGAATGAGAAGAAGAAGGTAAACGCAATCGGAATGAGCAGGTAGACGAACGCCAAGACCGAGTAGACCGGCAAGGCATAGCGACCAAACGAGAACTTTCTCACAGCAGATCATCCGTTCCGCTGCGCCGCACGTAGAACGTGACCAAGAGCATGATGGCACCCATCAGAATCACCGATAGCGCCGAGGCCGTTGGATAGTCGTAGCTCTTCAAGAACTTCGACTCAACCACGTTGCCGAGCATCGCGGTTTGTGTGCTACCAAGAAAGAGTCCAGAGGCATTCACGTAGTCACCCGCGATAGGAATAAAGGTGAGCAGGGTTCCAGAGACGATGCCCGGCATGGATAGCGGAATTGTTACCTTGCGGAAAACTTTGCGCGGATTCGCGTAAAGGTCTGCCCCGGCTTCGAGGTAGCGAATGTCTAGACGCTCCAGGCTCGTGTAGAGCGGCAAGGTCATAAACGGGATGAAGTTGTAGGTCAGCCCGAAGATAACCAAGAACGGGGTTCCAACCAGATACTGATCGCTGGCGAGAACGCCGATGCTCTGCAGGGTTGTGACTATCCATGATTCGTTTGAAAAGATTTGCTTCCAGGCAAAGGTGCGAAGCAAGAACGAGATGAAGAACGGCGCGATAACAAGGGTCAGCATCAAAGCCTGAAGCAAAGGATAGCGCCGGGCTTTAACGCCGATAAAGTATGCGAGCGGGTAACTGATTAGCAATGCCGCGATGGTTGCGAAGAACGCGTAGATGAACGAGCGTCCGATTTGCTCGCCGTACTGACTTACGACGTTGACGTAGTTGGCAATTTCGAAACCGTAGCTGTAAACCGCAAAGCCGGTTGTGTAGTCAACAGTCTGAAGCGAGGTGATGACAAGAGAAACAAGCGGGGCAACAAAGAAGATAACGAGATACATCAAGCCGGGAGCGAGCAACAAAATCGCAACCTTGGCGCTCTTCTTGCCAGGGATGCTTGGTTTGTGGCCCGAACCTGTTGCGTGACCGAATGCTGCGATTGCCATTGGTTAGGCTACCGGCTCAAGTTCACTGACACTTTCAGGAAGGTCAGAGAGTCCAAAGGAGTGCTCAACCTTCCAGCTAACCCAGACTTTAGCGCCGAGTTCGATAACCGGGCTCTTGCCAATGTTCTGAGCGAAGACAGTCACGTTGCCGAGGTTTGGAATCTCAATCAGGTACTGGTTGCTGACTCCGGTGAAGCGAATATCGATGATCTCGCCCGGGCCAATCAGGTTGTGATCTGATGAGAGCTTCGGCTGCTCCTCGTGAAAGAAAGCCTTTTCTGGGCGAACACCGATAGCGATTGTGCCGTCGTGCTTTTCTGCGCGAGTTTTCGGAACCGAAATCTTCGATCCGGCGACTTCGATGCTCACGGTCGAATCGTTGTGCGACTGCGCCTTGCCAACAAAGAGGTTCGACTGACCCAAGAACTTAGAAACGAAAACGGTCTTTGGTCGGTCATAGAGCTTCTCGGGTGAACCCATCTGCTCGATGTGACCCTTGTTCATGACCGCAACGGTGTCGGCCATGTCCATGGCCTCTTCTTGGTCGTGAGTTACGTGCAAGAAGGTAAGCCCGACTTCCATCTGAATCGCCTTGAGCTCAATCTGCATCTGTCTGCGCAACTTCAAGTCGAGCGCACCGAGTGGCTCGTCGAGAAGCAGAAGTGAAGGTCGGTTAACTAGGGCGCGCGCGAGTGCCACACGTTGCTGCTGACCACCAGAAAGCTGGGCTGGCCTGCGCTGCGCGAGGTGACCGAGTTCTACCAGGTCGAGTGACTTCTGTGCCTTCGCGAGCACGTCGTCGATTTTGCGCTGACGCAAACCGAACGCAACGTTCTCGAGAACAGACATGTGTGGAAACAACGCGTAACTCTGAAACACAGTGTTCACCGGACGCTGGTATGCCTTGGTGTCAGTTACATCCTTGCCACCAATCAAAATCTGCCCGGTGGTTGGCTCTTCGAGCCCGGCAACCAGACGCAGTGTGGTTGTTTTGCCGCAGCCCGATGGGCCAAGCAACGCAAAGAATTCGCCTGCAGGAATTTTGAGATCAAGATGGTCAATTGCGGTGAAGCCAGGAAATTCTTTTCGAATTCCCACTAATTCAAGATCGGCACCTCTTGCGACGAACTCGGTGGCCAACGCCCTATGCTCCGAGCAATACGTCTTGGAATGCCTGTGCGAACTTCACTGACTCTTCGCCAGAAAGCGCACGGAATCCAAAGGCGTTCTTCATGAACTCTTCGCTTGGGAAAATCAACTGGTGCTCTGCTAGAGCCGGGTCAATCTTCATGGCCTCTTCTTGAGCGCCAACCACTGGGGTCACGTAGTTCACCCAAGCTGCCAACTCTGCCGCGACCGCTGGGTCGTAGTAGTAGTTGATAAGAGTTTCGACGTTCTTCTTGTGGGTGGCACCCATCGGAACGACGAAGCTGTCTGCCGAGATGGTGGTTCCACTCTCAGGAATGAAGAAGCCGTACTTGTCGGTCTCTGCGCTGAGGTTCAGCTGCACGGTGTCACCAGACCAGGCAATTGCGGCGATGGTGTCACCGTTCTCGAGGTCTTCTGAGTAGCTGTTTCCCTTGATGCGAGCAATCTGGCCGTCGGCAACCTTGCCTGCAAAGAAATCAATCGCATTCATGAATGCGTCTTCGGTCAGGCTCGACTCGCTAGTGATGTCGATTCCCTGAGCCAACAAGATCAGACCAATCGTGTCGCGCATTTCTGAAAGCACGCCGACGCGGCCCTTCAGTGATGGCTGCCATAGGTCTTCAAGACTGGTTGGTGCATCCTGCCCGGTTGCCTTCTTGTACTCGGCCTTGTTGTAGGTGATGCCGGCCAAGATGCCCTGGTATGGCATTGAGAAGTCGCGGTTCGGGTCGTGCGCTGCACCTAGGTAAGCAGGTGCGAGGTTTGACTTGTTAGGAATGTTTGCTGCGTCATACTTCTGCACATAGCCAGACTGAATCCACTTAGCTGCCATCCACTCGGTTGGGCAGGCAACGTCTGCACCAATGTCTTGACCCTGCGCCAACTGCTTCTGAACCTTGCTGAAGTAAGTGTCGTTGTCGTCGATCTCGATTTTGTACTCGACTTTGATTCCGGTCTGCGCTTCGAATTTCTGAAGAGTCGGATAGTTTCCGTTGTCGTCTTCATCCATGTAAAGCGACCAGTTGTGCCAGATAAGAAGTTTTTCTGTGTCAGACAGATCTGTCGCAGCGGTTAGAGCCTGCGGTCCGCTCGCTGGCGCACATGCTGCAAGCGAAAGAGCTGCTGCAGAGGCACCCATGCCCGCGAGCGCGGTTCGGCGCGTCATTTGCGAGGTCTTGATTGCAGATAGAAGCTGCTTGAACATGGGGTCTTGGTTAATCGAGTTCTTCATAGAAACTCCTTCAATCGAAAGGGCACCAGTGCCCAGCCAACAACAAAGACGCGAATGCGCTTGGGCTAATTGTGCCACAGAAATAGGCCGTCGAAACTGCAAAAATGCTCACAAGACACGGTTTTTTGAACCCGAGTTTTGACCGATAGGCTGGGTTCGGTGGCGGCAATGTGGCCGTCCGAAACGGAGAATCATGAAGGTCTCAGTACCTGCAGAAGTAAAAAACAACGAATTTCGCGTAGCAATCACACCCTCTGGCGTTCACGAATTAGTGGCAGCCGGGCACGAGGTATTCATTCAAACCGGAGCCGGTGAGGGCTCATCAATCTCAGATGCCGAATATGAGGCCGAAGGCGCGAAGATCTGCCCGGACGCAGCGTCAACTTGGGCTGCCGGCGACATGGTGCTGAAGGTAAAAGAACCAATTGCAAAGGAATACGGATTCTTGCGCGAAGGTCTCATCCTGTTTACCTACCTTCACCTGGCTGCAGATCGACCACTGACCGAGGTGTTGCTCTCGAGCAAGGTGACCTCAATCGCCTATGAAACTGTTCAACTGCCATCGCGCTCGTTGCCTCTCTTGGCACCGATGAGCGAGGTTGCGGGTCGCCTTGCACCACTGGTTGGAGCACAAACTCTCATGCGCCAAAACGGCGGCAACGGAATGCTGATGAGCGGCGTGCCTGGCACTCGCCCAGCGCGAGTAACCGTTATCGGTGCCGGAGTTGCCGGAGCCAACGCGGTGGCGATTGCTATAGGCATGGGAGCTGAAGTTACAGTGCTCGACACCAACTTGTATCGCCTTCGCGAACTCGATGATTTCTATGCCGGCCGACTTCGCACCATCGTGAGCAACACTTTCGAGTTGCAGAGATCTGTGAATGAAGCAGATCTAGTTATTGGTGCGGTGCTAATTCCGGGAGCGAAAGCGCCGAAGCTGGTTACCAACGAAATGGTTAGCAAGATGAAGCCGGGCAGCGTTTTGGTTGACATTGCAATCGACCAGGGTGGCTGCTTCGAAGATTCGAAACCAACTACTCACGCCGAACCGACCTTCAAAGTTCACCAGACTACTTTCTACTGCGTAGCAAATATGCCTGGCGCTGTTCCACACACCAGCACCTATGCATTGACTAACGCGACCCTCCCCTATGTGCGAGCAATCGCAAACCGAGGCTGGAAGTCTGCCTGCGCCGCCGATGCCGCGCTTTCGCTTGGTTTGAATACTCACGACGGAATTCTTTTGAATGCTGGCGTTGCAGAGGCTCACTCGCTACCTGCGGCTGAACCCGACTCTGTTCTATAGCCTCTGGACGAAAACCCGGTAGCCCGAAGCAAAACGGCTGGGCTTCGCTTGCGTGCGCGACAATTTGGGCGCTTGCAAGCGACTGCACCGAGCCTTGGGCAAGTTGCGATCTGCATAGTTGCCCGAGCATGGCGGCATCAACCGGGTCTGGGTTGCCTATCAACACGCGCAGCTTGATGTTGCTGAGCAGAGCACGGTTCACGCCAACCAAGTTCTGGTTGGTCAAGATCAGGTGCATTTTCGCCGAGCGACCCCTCGCGGCAATTGCGGCTAACACCTCTGTGCTGTGCTTTACGGTGCCGAGAAGATGCGTGAGTTCGTCGATAGCGATAACCAGAGCGTTTCTAGGCTCTGGCGAAAGTTCACGCTGAGCGAGCTCAAGCTCGAGCCAATCAAAAACTTTCTTAGTTGCCTCGATGTCGTGATCTGTAGCGAATCTCAAACTCTGCATTCTGAACTCTTCGAGACCCACCCCACCCTTGAAGTCAACGCAGACAAGGTCTGGTTTGGTCTCAGCACTATTGAGTTCTCGCAGCATCTGCCGAAGCAATTCGGTCTTTCCACTGCCGGTGCTGCCAATCAGAATTGCGTGCGGCCCGTCGTCAACAAGTGACCTCTGCACCACTTCGGTTTCATTGAAGCCCAGCGGCATGTTCAAGTTGCTTTTCGAACGCTCGAAATTCTTGGAGAAAAAGTCTTGCATCGTCGTCGACAAGCTCGAAGTAGCGCCGAGCCTCTCAAAGATGAAATCTGCCTGCTCGGCCGACCAGAAGATCTCTCCCCTTGGCATTCGATAGTCATCGAGCCAAATGTCGCGATTGATAATGCGAAGCTTGGTGTTCGCATTTAGCTTTGGCCTTTTCGAAAGGCGGTAACGAACCAGCAGCGCAATCAGAATTGTGAAAACGGTTGTAGCTGCCAGAAAATAGTTGTTCGAAGTAACGCCTAGCATCACCCCGTAAGCGAGCGAAGGCAAGAACCAGAGCAACTGCATCGCTCAAGAATCGCAAATGCAATCTCCATCTAGTTAGACCTAGACGAATCTGTGAACAACTCGGTCAACAAGCAGCTGACCGTGACAAACCTCTAGATTGGACTATTCGCCAATGTATGACATCACGTGCTTGACGCGTGTGTAGTCCTCGAAGCCATAGTTAGACAAGTCCTTGCCGTAACCCGAGTGCCTGAAACCACCGTGCGGCATCTCTGCAACCAGCGGAATGTGGGTGTTGATCCAAACACAGCCGAAGTTAAGGCCCTTAGAGAATCGCATCGCGCGACCGTGGTCTTTTGTCCAGACCGATGAGGCCAAACCGTAGTCAACGTCGTTGGCCCAGCGCAAAGCCTCTTCATCGTTGCTGAACTTCTGCACGGTAACGACTGGTCCGAAAATCTCAGACTGGATGTGCTCATCCTGCTGCTTTAGACCAGACAAGACGGTCGCTTCGAAGAAGTAGCCACCGTTATCTTCTATGGCGTTGCCGCCGATCTCGATCTTTGCGTGGTCTGGAAGGCGGTCGATGAATCCCTGAACGCGCTCCAGCTGGTTGACGTTGTTTACCGGGCCAAACAAAACGTCGTCGCGAGAAGGCTGACCGGTGGTGGCGTTGACCTTGACGCTCGCTGCCAACTTGGCAACAAACTCGTCGTGCACTGACTCATGAACGAGCATGCGAGTTGCAGCTGTGCAGTCTTGGCCGGCGTTGAAGAAGCCGGCGATGGTAAGTTGCGCAACGGCCGCGTCGAGGTCGGCATCAGCAAAGATGATGACCGGCGCCTTGCCACCGAGCTCTAGGTGCACGCGCTTTAGATCGAGAGCAGCAGACTTCGCCACTTCCATTCCGGCGCGAACAGATCCGGTGATTGCAACCATCTGCGGAATTTTGTGTTCTACAAGGGCACGGCCTGTGTCGCGGTCTCCGGTTACAACGTTGAAAACACCGGCTGGTAAGAACTCAGAAGCAATCTCTGCGAGCAACAAGGTAGATGCGGGAGTAGTGTCTGAAGGCTTGATGACGATCGTGTTACCCGCTGCGAGTGCCGGGGCGAATTTCCAGGTGGCCATGTTCAACGGGTAGTTCCACGGAGTCACCTGACCAATGACACCGATTGGTTCGCGACGAATAGATGAGGTGTGGTCTTTCGCATACTCGCCGGTTGCGATGCCCTGAAGGTTTCGAGCCGCACCAGCAAAGAAACGAATCTGATCTACCGACACGAGAACCTCGTTCTCGATCAAACTTGGTCGAGGCTTTCCGGTGTTCTGAGATTCGACATCTGCCATTTCTTCGGCGCGCGCTTCAAGAGCGTCTGCAATTCTGAATAGCGCGAGTTGGCGTTCGCCAGGAGTGGTCTGCGACCAGGTCTCGAAGGCTTTGTCGGCAACTTTGTAAGCGGCATCGATATCGGCAGCGTTGCTCAGTTGAGCCGTGGCATAAGGCTTGCCGGTCGCCGGGTCGAAGATCTCGCTGGTCTGGCCAGACTTGGCCTCTACATACTCGCCATTGACGAAGTTTTTTAGCTGCTTGAGCGCCATCGCTCACTCTCCTTTTGAAGTTGATGTAAAAACTCTATAACCACGAGAGCGTAATCTCGAAAACGAAGCAAAACTGCCCCTAGAGTGACCTTTTCGTTATCAAAATTGGCAAAACGCCACTGATTCATTTGCGAAATGCCCAAATGAGTGCCAAAATCGGACCATGAACCGCACGGCAGCCAGAACCACGACCCTGGATGATGTCTCAAAAGCCATCATCGAGCAGTTGCAGTTTGATGGCCGTCGCTCGTATGCCGAGATTGGCAAGGTCGTTGGCCTCAGCGAAGCAGCCGTGCGTCAACGTGTTCAAAAACTTACAGAGACGGGCGTGCTGCAGATTGTT
>CAZDKF010000038.1:7766-8274 GCA_964505955.1 uncultured Rhodoluna sp.
TATCGTCAAGCGATGATTGGCATTCGCTGCACGGGTGACACGCGATCAATTGCAGAGACAATTGCCGCATTATCCGAGACCGATTATGTAGTTCACACAGCAGGAAGTTTTGACATTTTGGTTGAGGTGATCTGTGAAGACGATGACGAATTCATAGAGCTACTCAATTCAAAGATCCGGTCGCTGCCCGGAGTTACTTCAACCGAGACATTTGTCTACTTGAAGTTGCACAAGCAGTTCTACAACTGGGGAACGCGATGATGCGTCTCCACAATGAACAACAAACAATGTAAAGAGTGATATTTCATGGCAACCAAGGAGAGCCTGGTGAGCAAACTTGCTCGCGGTGTAAAAACCGTGTTCAAGCCGTCGAATGGGACGACCAATGCTAAAGCCGACCGCGCCACCCCGCTTCTAGACGCTCGCAAGAGCGGCGTTGAGGCAACACCTAAGATGCTGCAGCAGGCAGCGAAGGACAACATGTTCCTTCACTTCACCCGCCACAGCC
>CAZDKF010000039.1:0-8228 GCA_964505955.1 uncultured Rhodoluna sp.
AGCACAATCTACGGCGACTCGGTCGGTGGATTCGCACCGCTGAAAGACGTGTCAAAGTCGCTGGTCTGGCAGCTGGCCAAATGGCGAAACTCTTTTGCAGAGCAGCAGGGGTTGCCGGCACCCATCCCAGAGAACAGCATCTCAAAGCCACCTTCTGCCGAATTGCGACCGGGCCAGGTAGACCAAGACAGCCTGCCCGACTACGCGATTCTCGATGAGATTCTCGATGCCTTCATTGAGCGAAAACTCGGTCGAGACCAAATCAAGGCCATGGGCTTCGACTCGGCGACAGTCGACAAGGTTGTTGACCTCGTAGATCGCGCTGAATGGAAGCGACGCCAAGGCGCTATCGGCCCTAAAATCACTGGCATGTCTTTCGGTCGCGACCGCAGACTTCCGATAACCAATAAGTACAGGTAGGCAGAGATGGCAGCAGACAGATTAATTTCAAGCGGCGGCCCGTGGGAGTCGGTTATTGGTTACTCTCGAGCGACTGTTGCTGGAGATTACGTTCACGTTTCGGGCTCGACCGCGACAATCGACGGAGTCTTGCAGCACGAGGGTGACGCCTACAACCAAACTAAGGTCACCCTTGAGCAGGTAATTGCCCCTGCCCTAGCTCAAGCCGGTTACACACTTGCCGACGTAGTTCGCAGTCGAATTTATCTCAGCAACTCCGAAGACATGGATGCTGTCGGCAAAGCACACGGCGAGATTTTCGGTGAGATTCGACCCGCGGCAACAATACTCGCAGGCATTCAATTCATCAACCCGAAGATGCTGGTTGAAATTGAAGTCGACGCATGGAAGCGAAACACCTAGATGGCAAAGATTGCACGCATTTCTCACCTGCAGGAGTTCAAAGACTCAAATCGTAAGTTCTCATGCCTAACCTCTTATGACCAGCAGACAGCCTCAATATTCGATGAGGCCGGAATCAATGTCTTGCTGGTTGGCGATTCGGCAGCCGAAAATGCGCTCGGACTCGAAAGCGTCTTGGCAATCACGGTCGACGAGATAATTCCTCTTGGCAGGGCCGTGGCCGGGGCGGCTAAATCTGCACTGGTCGTGGTCGATATGCCTTTCGGCAGCTACGAAACCTCGCCAGAAGACGCTCTCGCAAACGCCATGAAGATCATGAAGCAGACCGGTGCTGCGGCCGTGAAACTTGAGGGTGGACGCAGAAGCGCAAGTCAGATCTCGAGAATCGTAGAGGCTGGTATTCCAGTAATGGGACACATTGGCTTCACGCCGCAGAGTGTGCATGCACTCGGTGGCTTCAAGATTCAGGGTCGCGGAGAGGCTGCCGATGAAATCTTGGCCGAAGCTCTTGCAGTGCAAGAAGCCGGCGCATTTGCCGTTGTGCTTGAGCTGGTTCCGGCAGAGCTTGCCGCGAGAATTACGAAGCAACTGCGGATTCCGACAATTGGCATTGGTGCCGGAAATGAAACCGATGGACAGATTCTTGTCTGGACTGACTTCGCGGGCCTGAGTGGAGGTAAACCGAGAAGGTTCGTGCGCGAGTACATGAGTCTTCGCGATGATCTACTTCAAGCCGCTAAGCGATACGCGTCCGATGTCGAGAGCCAAAACTTTCCGAACCAGGATGAGTCTTTCAGCGACTAGTTGCTCTCATCTTCTTCGCGCTGCCACGCTTTGGTGCGTTCCTCGATGACTTCGAGTGCTCGACTTGCTTCTTCGTAAGTTTCAAACGGGCCGATTCTGTAAATTGCGGCCGCTTGCTTGCCGACCTCGACAAGTTTCGTTTTGGTGTTGAACCAAAACTCTTTGGCATCGCTATCCATGTCGAACCCCTTGCTCACTCTTAGACTAGACGCATGCCTCGCGACCTTGAAACCGGATATCTCGTTCCCGGTCAATTATCGCCACTGAGGTCGGTGCCCTCTCACATAGCAAAGCCTGAATATGTTGGCAAAAAGGCGCCGGCGAAAAACACCTACGGCGACATCTGGCAGCCCGACGAGATCGAGTTGATTCGCGCAGCTGGGCGAATTGCCGCCCAGGCAATCGCGCTTGTCGGGAAGAACTGCAAACCGGGCGTAACGACCGATGAACTTGATCGAATAGCCCACGAATTCATAGTCAGCCATGACGCCTATCCATCTGCACTGCTCTACCGAGGGTTTCCAAAGTCAATTTGCACATCAGTCAACGAGGTTATTTGCCACGGTATTCCAGACAACACGGTTCTCGAAGAGGGAGACATCGTCAACGTCGATATCACCGCCTACAAAGACGGATTTCACGGCGATAGCAACCAGACGTTCATGGTTGGCGAAGTTAAGGACGAAGTGCGCCTGCTGGTTGAGCGAACAAAAGAGTCGCTGAACCGCGCAATCCAGGTGGTAGCACCCGGTCGCCAAATCAACATAATTGGCCGCACAATTGAGTCTTTTGCCAAGCGCTTCGACTACGGCGTGGTTCGTGACTTCACCGGGCATGGAATCGGTCGCTCATTTCACAGCGGCTTAGTGATTCCGCACTACGACGCCGCACCGGCATACTCGCAAGAGATGCAGGTTGGCATGGTGTTCACAATCGAGCCGATGCTCACGCTCGGAACTTATACATGGGATCTCTGGCCTGATGACTGGACGGTTCTAACGAAAGACAAAAGCATCACAGCGCAGTTCGAACACACACTTGTCGTCACCGAAACCGGCGCAGACATACTCACACTCCCCTGATCGAAAGAAAACTCATGGCCAAGAAAATTGCAATCGGAATCGACATAGGCGGCACCGGAATCAAGGGCGCGCTGGTCGATGTAAAGAACGGTGAAATGATTGGCGATCGAGTTAGAGTCGACACCCCCGAGGGCGGGTCTACTGACGACATAATCGCAACTGTGAAGAGTTTGGTGAAGAAACTTCCAGACTCGCCATCAAAGACACCAATAGGCATTTGCTTTCCGGCGGTGGTTCAGCACGGCGTGACCATGTCTGCCGCAAATATTTCGAAGAAGTGGATTGGCTTCAACGCCGATAAGGCTTTCACCAAAGCTCTTGGCAGAGATGTTCACCTAGTCAATGACGCCGATGCGGCTGGCCTTGCCGAAATGCGGTTCGGCGCTGGCCGTGCAGAGCGTGGACTCGTGATCATGACGACACTCGGAACTGGAATCGGCAGCGCGCTGTTTTTCGACCAAACACTGATTCCGAATGCCGAGCTCGGCCACCTTGAGATTGACGGGGTCGACTACGAGTCGATGGCCTCATTCGCAGCCAAGGAGCGCGATGGCCTGACCTGGGAGCAGTGGGCCGAACGCCTACAGAAGTACTATTCGACGCTTCAGCGACTGTTTTCACCCGAGATGATTATTGTCGGCGGCGGTGTGTCGAAAGAGCACGAGAACTTCTTGCCGCTGCTAAAAATTGATTGCGAAATTGTGCCCGCCGAAATGAGAAATAACGCCGGAATTCTGGGCGCTGCGCGCTTGGCCTATCGCCTAGCAAACGAAAGGTAGTGGACGGGCCGGCCGATACGCCGGGTTTTGTTCCCTTTCGGGCGACGATCATCTATCTAGGCCTAACGTTGCCGTTAGGCTCGAGCAGCCTACCCGTGTGCATAGCCGAGCCGGCTAAGGCGCACACTATCTGGCCTTGCTCCAGGTGAGGTTTACCTAGCCGAGGCGCTCACACGCCCCGCTGGTGGTCTCTTACACCACCGTTTCAGCCTTACCACTTGCGTGGCGGTTTACTCTCTGTTGCACTTTCTCGCGGGTTTCCCCGGGTGGGTGTTACCCACCACCTTGCTCTATGGAGCCCGGACGTTCCTCGTCACTTGCGTGCCGCGATCGTCTGGCCGACCCATCCGTGAATAAGGCTAGCGGGCGAAAGGCCAACTGAACAGCCCTAGAGGTGAGCTGTGTGGTTCACCGTGACGACCTCAGCGGCTTCGTCGCCCCAAACACGGATGATGGATATCGCACACGGGGCAACCTGCGGTCGCCAGTATGCGGCTGCCGCGGCGTCGAATGCCCATCGAAGAAAGCCGCGAATAGGCATAACGTGAGCAACTACGACCACTGTCTTGCCTGCGTGGCGCTCGACTATTTGCCTGCGAGCTTCTTGCAATCGCGCGTCAAAAACTTCGAGCGACTCACCCTTTGGTGGCGAAACCGACCACGAACCGCGCCAAGCGTTCCATAGCTCAGCATCGGTGTTCTCGGCTTCTTCGTGACTCAGGCCATCCCAGGTGCCAAAACTAATCTCGCGAAGGTTCTCATTTTCATTCACGCTGAGCCCGAATCGATCAGCGATGATTTGGGCCGTTTGTTTCGCACGGTGCATTGGTGAGGTCACGATTGCCGAAATCGGTGCGATGCGCTGCCATGAGCCCTGCGACCCAATCTGACCGAGAGCGTTCGCAACTGCAGCGGCATCGAGCCGACCGACTTCGCTCAGATCCGGGTCGTCGCCGTCTCCCCCAGAAATTTTGCGCGCCTCGGTTAGAGCGGTGCGGCCGTGCCTAACCAACACGATTGTTGTGAGCGGCTGCGTAACATCAACCGGTGAACGAACCGAGCTCGGTGCAATTTCGTTGAACTCAGTTACTGCCGACGCGAGACGGTTCTTCGCACCCGGTGTGACGGTTACGCCAGAAGACTCAGAGTCGGCAAGCTCATCCATGGCCTTATTGGCTAGAGCGTCAGCGCGAAAGTTTTGCTCACGCGGAATCCACTGCCAAGTTACTGTCTTGCCCCGAACCAGGTCTTGAACCTGTTTGCCCAATTGCAGCATGTCTGGGTGCTTGATCTTCCAGCGTCCAGCCATCTGCTCGATAACGAGCTTGCTGTCCATGCGAACGGTAATTTCTGCGTTGGAGTCGATGTCGTAGGCGGCCTCAAGCCCCGCCACCAGCGCAATGTATTCGGCGACATTGTTGGTTGCGATGCCGACGAACCTGCAAATCTCGCGAATTACCTCGCCGGTAGCCTCATCGACTACAACCGCACCAGAACCAGCGGTTCCGGGATTTCCGCGCGAACCGCCGTCGGCCTCAATGATAAGAGCCCGACTCAAAAGCGCACCAGAATCGCCCCGCACTCGCCACAGTGCGCGAGTTCGTCGGCAGGCGTATTGCGTGCGGCATCAATTGAGTCGCCGCTGAGCGTCATTCCGCAGGCGTCGCAAATCAGTCCATCGAGTCGACCTACGCCGACGCCTCTAGAAAAGAGTTTTTCGTAGTGTTCAGAAAGCTCAGCAGTGAGCAGCCCAAGGTTGCGCGCGCGATCTTCACGCAGCAGTTGCTGGCCGGAGTTCAACTTTGCCAAGCCAGAAGTCTGCTCGTTCTCGAGCACCTCTAGCGTCCTTTGAATTTCTGCGCGCTCAAGTTCTATCGTTTTCAGATTCGCTAGTATTTCATCCTTGCGTTCTAGAAGAACCAGTTCGGCATCTTCTAGCTCGCCCTTGCGCTTGGCCAGAGACTGAAGCTCACTCTGCATGCCTTGAACATCCTTCTGGTTACTGCTCTGCTGTAGTCGCGTTTCATCTTTAGCGATTCGGCCCTCGACAAGTTTCAAGTCGGTTTCTGCGCGAGTGAGCTCGAGCTCAAGTGCATCAAGTTCGTTTCTGGCAACCAGTAATCGCTCTGAGTTGGCCAATAGCAACTGGCGCTGTGCCTGCACTTGCTCACCACGGCTGATCTCGTCAATCTGCTTTTGATTGCGGCGCAGCTGCAGATCGATGCGATTGAGTTCGAGAAGAGTCTCCTGGTGTTGTGGCGTTGCTTTCATCGCTACTTTCAGCTCGCTATTGAGTTACAGCAAACTCCCACGGATCCGTGCGAAGGTCACTCACTACAAACTTAACATCACTAACGGCCGACGACAGTTGCGCGGCGGCGGTTTCGAGCCAAAGCGACTCTGCAGCCCAGTGAGAAACATCGATTAGGCCGAATGGCTTGGCTGCGGCCTTTGCCTGCTCGAGAGCATCTTGAACCGGATGGTGCCGAAGATCAGAGGTGAGATAGACATCGGCACCGGCGGCAGCGGCAGCCGAAATGAATGAATCCCCCGCACCTCCGCAAAGAGCAACTCTTTTTACAGGCATGCTGGCATCTCCGGCAACCCGCACACCACCGGCGGTTGCTGGCAGCGCTCTGGCAACTAGGCGTGAAAATTCAAGCAAGCTGAGAGTCTCGGGCAAATCGCCAATTCGGCCGTGGCCAACCATTTCGTCGAGCGTTGGCACGAGAGGCACAATCGCGCTCAAACCCAAAGCCCGAGCAAGAACCGCCGAGACGCCGTCTTCGACAACGTCTGCGTTGGTGTGGGCAGCGAAGAGCGAGATGCCGCTGCGGATGGCCTCTGCGAGAACCGCACCCTTGCCACTGTCCTCTCTGATGTCATAGACGCCCTTGAGCAAGAACGGATGGTGAGTGATGACCATCTCAAAACCGCCAGCCTTCGCATCCTGCATGACATCGTGGGTCAGATCTACCGCGAGCAGAACCTTTGAAACTTGCGCCGAGTAAGAGCCTGCAATCAAGCCGGGCCTGTCCCAGTCGTCGGCGAGATTGGTTGGCCACAGCGATTCGGCAGCCGCCAGTATGTCTGAGACTCTAGTCACTTCTAGATTTCGTTGAGTTCGACGTGCTCTAGGTCGCGCTTGCGAGCTTCAATTGCCAATACTTCTGCTTCTTGAGCACGGATGCGTTTGCGGCCAAACAGCAGCGGAAAGAGCACTGAGAAGCCGAGCGAAATCAAAACGCCGACATTCGCGTCAGACCATGATGTTGCCGAAGCTAGGTTGCCAAGGTACCCGAGCCATTCGAAGCCGCTTAGCGTTGATGAAACGAAACCAAGACCTAGCGCTACCGCGATAACGAACGCGATTAGGTTGACGGCGTTCACTGACTTGTAGAAACCGTAATCTCTAGTTAGTGAAACTTCGTGATAGGCGATTTTTCTGATCGAAATATCTGCGACAAAGATTCCCGCCCAAGCAAAAACCAGAACTCCACAGATTGCGATCACGGCGTCGAGAATTTCACTCAAGCCAGCTGTTGCGAATGTGGCGACCGAGTAAACAACGGCAAGAGTGAGCAAAACAAGAATCGGCTGGCTCAGCGCTGGCCTGATGCGAACCGAGATTGCAGACAAACTAACGCTGGTCGAATAAGCCCAAGCTGCAAACCAAACAATCATCGAAATGACGCCGCTGACGAGCAAGATTGATGCTGTCCACGACGGCAACTGGGCAAACATTGCGGTCAGTGGATTCGCGATGAATGAACTCAAGAAGGTTGCCGATGTCGAAGATGAAACCATCAACGCGAAAGTGGCAACCAGCATCGGGATGACACCGGCCGATAGCGAAACGAACAAGACGAGTTTCTTACCCGACTGAGCCATGGAAACCTTGCGAGTAAATTCGGCTACTGAGCTAATCCAGAAGCCACCAAACACTACGCTCACCAAAACCGCGAGCCCGAGCACACCTGTCCAGTTGCCGGTGAATGCAAGATCGATCTGGTCAAGCGAAATCTGACTGAAAGTTAAAACCCCGAAGATGACCGTCGCGATTGCACCAACCGCAGCTGCTCCTAGCTGAGCAAAGTAGAGCGTCTTGCCGCCAAAGAATGCGAGCAAAGACGAGACAACCAAAAGCATGGCTATCAGGGCAAAAGCCCAGCTCACGCCAGGCAACTGCTCGCCAACGACTAGCTCAGAGAGCACCGGCAGCCCTTGAATGGTGCCATCAAACAGACCAACCGACACCATCAAAAGAGTCGCGCCAAAGGCGAGCTTGACTAAAACCTGCGCAATGGCTGGCAGGTAGTTTGCGTTTACGCCAAAGGCCGCTCGCGACAGATAAAGGGTAGGCAAGCCGCTTCGTTTGCCGCCCACTGCAGCGACAGAAATTAGAAGCGTCGATACGGCCAGCCCGCCAAAGAGACCAAGCGCTTTGTCGACGAATGAAAGTTCGAGAGAGGCCGATAAGTAAGCGAACAGAATTGGTAGTAAACCAATGCTCAGGCTCGACCAGACAAAAAGTTGCGAGTAGGGCTTTGCTCGTCTATCGATTGTCGAGATCGGAAGGTCTTTTGCGCTGCCTGCCGGTTCTTTTGCGTAACCAAGCTCGCCATCGTTCAAAAGAACTTCGAAGTTATTCTCACTGAATTCTTCGCTGGCCGCCTGCTCTGCTGAATCAATAATGTCAAAGCTTCCGGTTGCGAAATCGGCGGCTCTTACTGGCTCAGGT
>CAZDKF010000040.1:0-3382 GCA_964505955.1 uncultured Rhodoluna sp.
GTTTGCTTTGATTAGGTCGACGAGTCGATCAAAGAGGTAGTTGCTGTCGTGCGGCCCAGCCGCAGCTTCTGGGTGGTATTGCACTGAAAAGGCGGGAATGTCGAGGCACTCTAATCCCTCAACACAATCGTCGTTTAGCGAAACGTGTGAAACTCGCACACCGCCGTAACCATTAGCGCTCTGCAAGTTATCTAATCCATCTGTTTTCACAGCGAAGCCATGATTGTGGGCGGTTACTTCTACTTTGCCCGTGGTTCTATCCATGACCGGCTGATTGATACCCCTGTGACCGAACGGAAGCTTGAATGTCTCAAAGCCGAGCGCGCGACCTAGCAACTGGTTGCCAAAGCATATTCCAAAAAAAGGAATCTTTTGGTCGAGAACTTTGCGAAGGACCTCAACTTGATCTCCTGCGGCTTCAGGGTCACCAGGACCATTCGAGTAGAAGACAGCATCTGGTTTGCTCGAAAGCAAAGTCTCGGCTGAAACGGTGGCAGGAAAAACCTCCACTGTTAAACCCCTGGCTAGCATGTGCTCGATTGTTGAGCGCTTGATACCAAGGTCAACAATGGCAACCGTGCCGATGCTTTCAAAAGTCGGTTTTTCAATGTAGCGTTCGAGCGTGCTCACCACATCGCTGAGTGATTGACCCTTCATCTCACGCGATGAGCGCACGATCGAAAGCAGCTCTTCTTTTGACTTCTCAGCCGCAATACCACTGAATATTCCTGCGCGCATTGCTCCCGCACTCCTGAGGTGCCGAGTGAGTGCGCGGGTATCAAGACCACTGATTCCAACAATTTGATATTTGGCCAACTCGTCGTCAAGAGAGCTCTCTGCTCTAAAGTTGCTAACGATTCTTGAGGGGTCACGAACCACGTAACCGGCGACCCAGATGCGGTCAGACTCCTCGTCTTTTTGATTTACGCCAGTATTACCAATGTGAGGCGCTGTCTGAACCACTATTTGACCGGCGTACGAGGGGTCGGTTAGGGTCTCCTGGTATCCCGTCATACCGGTTGCGAATACCAATTCACCCAGGCTGCTGCCTTGTTTTCCATACGGTGAACCAGTGAACACGCGGCCGTCCTCTAGAACCAGAAAAGCTGAACTCATTTGTCTGCACCTATGCCTTTGTATTGCGAGAGTTTGTCGAAGAAAACTTGAGTGTCGTCTGGCGCGTTCAGCCTGAAATTTGTGGTGACCTCGGTTGAACCCAGCATCCAGCTGACTGCTAGCAGACCGGCCTGCTCAACGCCTCGGTCGATTGTGGCGGATGCCCTAGCGACATTGGTGATGGCATTTGTTGCGATGCCAAATGAAGTCTCGCCGAGCCTTTCAACTTGGATGCCATCGACCCGCAACACCAATTCGGCCTTGCCCCTGTGAAGCAGAACGTGGCTGACAAGTCTCTCTAACGGCTTTGCCGCGAAGACAGTTGAGACATAAAAGCCCGAAACCTCGGCAACAATGGCTCCCAAGATTGAATCGATCGGTGTTAGGTTTCCGATCGCAAGCTGTTTCTGAGCGCGACGCTTCATCGCAGAGACGGCAAGCGCAATGAGCGCTAAAAACAATAGTGCACTGAGAATCGCGACAATGTCCCTCTGGCTCACGCTGAGACTACTCTCTGAAGCTCTGAGTTTCGCACGGTGAATTGACCTCGATAAATTGTGTGCACTACTTTTCCCTTAAGTTGCAATCCCTGGTATGGGTTGTTTGAGCTCTTGCTTGCCGTTGCGGCAGCAATAGTTCTGGTGGCTTCCGAGTCAATCAAAGTTAGATTGGCCACAGCACCGGCAGCAATCAATTGACCCTGGTTAACATCTCGGGCGATGCGGGCTGGGTTGTGTGACATAACCTCCGCAAGTCTCTGCCAGGTCGATCTGCCAGATTCGATAAGAACGTTTTGAGCGACAGCTGCTGCAGTTTCGAGGCCAACCATGCCAAATGCAGCAGCAGAAAACTCGCAGTCTTTTAGTTCGGCTGCGTGTGGAGCGTGATCGGTTGCAATAATGTCGATGGTCCCATCAATCAAGGCCTCGCGAAGCGCAAGAACATCTGATTGTTTTCTCAAGGGCGGGTTTACCTTGTAAAGCGGATTGTATTCGCTGACAAGTTGCTCCGTGAGCATGAGGTGATGCGGCGTAACTTCGGCAGTGACACTTATGCCACGTGACTTTGCCCATCGAATAACCTCGACCGAACCGGCTGTAGAGAGGTGGCAGATATGCAGTCGAGCACCGGTATGTTCCGCAAGCAATACATCGCGAGCAATTATTGCCTCCTCAGCAACCGCAGGCCACCCCTTTAGACCTAGCACCGCGCTAAGTTCAGAATCGTTCATTTGAGAACTTTCAGTAAGAGTTGGTTCTTGCGCGTGCTGTGCGATCACACCGTCAAAACTCTTCACATACTCAAGAGCACGCTTCATAACCAGAGCGTCGCTAACGCATTTACCGTCATCGCTGAAAACCTTGACCTGCGCTTGTGACTGATTCATTAGGCCGAGTTCAGCCATCTGAACGCCCTCAAGGCCCTTTGTGACAGCTCCAATCGGAAACACCTCAACGTAGCCCGCACGCGCGCCGAGGTTGCGAACCATCTCGACTACGGCTGCGTTGTCGGCCACCGGGTTGGTATTGGCCATCGCGTGAACAGCCGTGTAACCGCCAAGGGCTGCCGACTGAGAGCCAGTAAGAACAGTCTCGCTAGCCTCAAAACCGGGCTCTCTAAGGTGAGTGTGCAGATCAACGAAGCCAGGCAGAAGGCGCAAGCCAGTGCAGTCGATTACCTCATCACCTTGCAGGTTATTGCCGATTTCGGCAATGCGCCCGTCTGCGACTAGCACGTCTGCGACAGATTCATCGGCAAAGACTGCTCCTCTGAGAACGAAACTAGACATCCAATGACCTCTCTCCTGAAATCAGGCTGTAGAGAACAGCCATACGAACCGAAATACCATTTGCTACCTGCTCGACGATTGTCGACTGCGGGCTGTCTGCCGCTTGGCTGCAAATTTCTAAACCGCGAATCATCGGGCCAGGATGCATGATCAACGTCTTGGGCTTAAGTCGAGCGAATCTCTCGGCGGTCAGACTCCAGTTGCGAACGTACTCGCGTTCGCTCGGAAAATAGTTTCCACTCATGCGCTCTGACTGAATTCTCAACATCATCACGACGTCTGGGTTGGCGGCAAGAGCATCGTCAAAATCTAGATTCACATCGACATCGAACAATTCTGTGTGTGGCATCAAAGTTGCTGGGCCAACAAGAGTGACTTTTGCACCGAGCAGCTTGAGAAGGTGGATGTTTGAGCGGGCAACTCTCGAGTGAAGAATGTCGCCGACTATCAAAACCGAGACTCCGCTGAGATCGCGCT
>CAZDKF010000040.1:3392-8063 GCA_964505955.1 uncultured Rhodoluna sp.
TGTTGTGGCGTGCAGTCCATGAATTCGACGACGCATGGTCATGGCATCGAGAAGACCCTGGGTTGGGTGTTCATGAGTTCCATCACCAGCATTCACGACGGCAACATTCATCCAACCGCTGTTCGCGAGAGTGTGTGCGGCTCCAGATGAAGAGTGTCTAATCACAAAGGCATCTGCTCCCCCGGCAGCAAGCGTTAGTGCGGTGTCCTTGAGACTTTCGCCCTTTGAAACGCTCGATCCCTTGGCCGAGAAGTTGATCAAATCGGCAGACAATCGCTTCGCTGCGAGCTCGAATGAGGTTTTGGTGCGTGTCGAGTCTTCGTAAAACAGATTGACAACTGTTTTGCCTCTTAGCGTTGGCAGCTTCCTAATTTCGCGGGTGTTTACCTCTGCCATCTGATCTGAAAGATCGAGCAGGTAAATCGCGTCTTCACGCGATAGCTCGGATGTGCTCAGTAGGTGCTTCACTGTTCGATCACCACGGATTCGCTTCCATCGATGTCGCTGAGCAGCACGCTAACTCTTTCATCCTTGGCAGTTGGAAGATTCTTGCCAACGAAGTCTGCTCGGATAGGCAGTTGACGGTGGCCTCTATCAACTAGAACCGCGAGACGAACCGCTCTTGGCCTGCCGATTGTATTCAGAGCGTCTAGCGCTGCCCTTACCGTTCTGCCGGTGAACAAAACGTCGTCCACTAGAACCACGACTTTGTCATCGATGCCACCAGCCGGGATGTTGGTTGGGCTTACTGCCCGAACCGGTTGTCGTGCCAAATCATCGCGATGCATCGTGATGTCAATGCGACCTAGAAAGTCGGCGGGCATTGCCGAGCCGTTCCTTCTGATAATTTCAGCAATGCGCTCAGCCAAAACCACGCCGCGGGTAGGAATGCCGAGAATAACTAGGTCGTCTGTGCCGTGATTCGATTCGAGAATCTCGTGCGCGATGCGCGTTATGGCCCGACCAATGTCGTCGCTGTTCAAGACGGTGCGTGAAGTCACGCCCACCTCCTTCTGCGCCTCACAGAGCGCCGTTAAAGGATGATGCTTTGTAAATACTAGGCTACTTGGCCGATTTTGTCGAAACGATTTTGGAAAGGAGTCCGTTCACGAAACCAGCCGAGTCGTCTGTCGAAAGCTCTTTTGCCAACTCGACTGCCTCGTTCACGGCTACGGCGTCAGGAATCTCGTCGTTGAAGAGAATCTCCCAGCTGCCCAGCCTCAAAATGGCTCTGTCCAGGGCTGGCATTCTCGCGATTGTCCACCCCTGTGCGTAAGTTTCAAGCGTGTCGTCAATTTCGGCACCGTTTTCGGTCACCCCGACAACGCATTTACGGGCATAAGCGAAAATCTCAACCTGATCGTCTCGCTCGTCGCTTAGTCGTTCGCTCGCATCGAGCATCTCGACAGCGCTCAGCTCTCGTAAGTCGGCGGCAAAGAGAGCGTCAACTGCTCTCTTGCGTGCCTTTGTTCTAGCGCTCACCGATTAGTCGGTAACGCGACCGAGATAGTCGCCGGTGCGAGTGTCGACCTTGACTTTGGTTCCCTGCTCGACGAAGAGCGGCACCTGAATCTCAAGACCGGTTTCAAGAGTTGCCGGCTTATTACCACCGGTTGAGCGATCGCCCTGAAGACCTGGTTCGGTGTAGGTGATCTCTAGAATCACCGAGGCTGGTAGTTCGACGTAGATCGGGTTGCCCTCATGCAGAGCAACGACTGCCGCCTGATTCTCAAGCATGTAACCGGCGACTTCGCCAACCGTTGCCTCGGCAACAGTGAACTGCTCATAGCTGTCGACATCCATGAACACGAAACCGCTGCCATCGTTGTATAGATACGTCATGTTTCGCTTGTCGACATTGGCAGTCTCAACTTTGACACCCGCGTTGAAGGTCTTGTCGACAACCTTTCCGCTCAGAACGTTCTTTAGCTTCGTTCTAACGAAAGCTGGACCTTTGCCAGGCTTTACGTGCTGAAACTCAATTACGGCCCATAGTTGGTTCTCAATGTTTAGAACCATGCCGTTTTTTAGGTCGTTAGAGGTTGCCATGAACTATTCCATTTCTTGCTTAAAGATTTAGCCTCGGCAAGTCTACGACACGAGGGTTGATTGAGTCTGCTGGCTAGCTTTTTGCTAGTTGTTGAAGAGCAAGTGCATATGAGTCGATGCCGAATCCGGCAATAACGCCGGTAGCCACGCCAGAAATCACGCTCGTGTGCCTGAACTCCTCGCGGGCGTGTGGATTGCTGATGTGAACCTCAATAAGTCTGAGCTTTGCCTTGGTCAGCATGGCACAGGCATCACGCAGAGCATATGAGTAGTGAGTGAAGGCTGCCGGGTTGAGTACCACGTCCGATGAAGAATCGATTGCCTCGTGAATCCAACCGATTAGCTCCGACTCGGAGTCGGTCTGGCGAACTTCAGCTGCAAGATTCAGTTTCGCGGCCGTGCTTTCGACTAGACCCACCAAGTCAGCCCAAGAGGCCTTTCCGTAGATCTCAGGCTCGCGTGCGCCAAGCCTAGAAAGGTTTGGGCCGTTGAGTACCAAGACGTTTGACATGGTCTAAAACTAGCCGATTACTCGGCAATTTCCTGATACGCGGCGTGCAGCATCTCGATGGTTGGTGCTTGCATGATTGTCGGTTTCGCTATGCCATCAAGCACCACGAAACGCAGCACTCCAGAGCGAGACTTCTTATCGCGCTGCATGGCGGCAAGCAACTTCTCGAACTCTCGAGCCGGGTAGGTTGTCGGCAAGCCGATTAGCTTGAAAATGCGCCTGTGACGTTCGACAGCTGCGTCATCGAGCCGGCCGGCAAGCCTTGCCAACTCGGCGACGAACATCATGCCAACAGCGATTGCTGCACCGTGTCGCCATTGGTAGCGTTCGTTGTGTTCGATTGCGTGCCCTAGCGTGTGGCCATAGTTGAGGATTTCTCTCAGCCCAGACTCCTTGAAATCGGCACTAACCACCTTTGCCTTTATCTCGATGCTTCGTTCAACTAACTCAAAGAATTCACTCGACTCGGTGTTGGTGGCAGCAGCAATGTCCGATTCGATTATCTCTAGGATGCGAGCGTCTGCTATGAACCCGCACTTTGCAATCTCAGCGAAACCGGCTAGAACTTCATTTCTTGGAAGGGTCGCTAACGTGTCAAGATCAACCAAAACAGCGCGCGGTGAGTGAAAAACGCCAACCAGGTTCTTTCCTTCGGCTGTGTTGATTGCCGTTTTGCCACCAACCGCAGCATCGACCATCGCCAAAACAGTCGTTGGAATCTGAACGACATCGACACCTCTGAGCCAGGTTGCTGCAACGAAACCAGCAAGATCGGTGGTTGATCCTCCACCAAAACCAATGATTGCGTCGGTTCGAGTGAAATCTGCCTGACCAAGAACCTGCCAGCAGAATGCGGCAACCTCTACTCGCTTGGCTTCTTCTGTATCGGGAACGCCGGCGAGTATTGCCTCGAATCCCGCTTGAATTAGTTCTTCGCGCAGCGCCTCAGCGCTCTGAGAGAGAGCCACAGGATGCACAATGAGAACTTTTTTGGTCTTGTCGCTTAGGCATGAGGCGACGCAATTCAGAAGCGACCGGCCGATCAGAACCTCGTATGGTGAGTCACCACCCACCTGCACTCTTCGTAGGTCTGTCACTTGCTCAGTGCCTCGACAATCTCTGTAACCGTTACTTTTATTGGCTGCCCCGAGCAGTCGATTGTGATGTCGGCAACCTCTTCGTATAGAGGCTTTCGATCGGTATAGATTCGCTTCCAATCAGCAAGCCCGTTCTGAATGAGCGGTCTCTTTCCCTGACTTAGCCTTTGGGCCATGTGGGTTCCATCGGTGCTCAAATAGACAACGGTTGTGGCCTTGAGCTTCTCGCGGGTCTTTTCGCTCAGCACTACGCCGCCACCGGTGGCTACGACGCCTGGCTGCGAAATGGCTTCTTCGACAATCGCGCTCTCGAGAGCCCGAAAATTAGGTTCACCCTTCTCGGCAAAGAATGTCTCAATTGGCCCGTGCTGAGACTTGAAGATTAAATCGGTGTCGCGAAAATCGAGATTCAAACTCGCAGCAAGCTTTCTGCCAACTGTCGTTTTGCCAACTCCCATTGGGCCAACTAGCACGATGGTTTGCTTATCCATCTTGCTGGCCAGTTGACTTTGAACGCAACTCAGCTGGGATATTGGCGAGGTAACTCTGAAGATTTCTGCGAGTTTCAGCCAGCGAGTCTCCGCCGAACTTTTCAAGCACTGAATTCGCTAAAACAAGAGCGACCATGGCCTCGGCAACTATTCCAGCTGCCGGTGCCGCGCAAACATCTGAACGCTGGTGCTGAGCCTTGGCAGCTTCACCTGTGGCAACATCGATGGTCTTCAAAGCGTTCGGAACAGTGCTAATCGGCTTCATTGCAATACGTACGCGAATTACTTCGCCGTTTGACATGCCACCCTCGATGCCGCCGGCTCTGTCAGTGAGTCTGCTCGCCACGCCGTTCTCTCTAACGATTTCGTCGTGAGCAACCGAACCGCGGCGGCGTGCTGTCTCGAAACCATCGCCCACCTCGACGCCCTTAATCGCCTGAATGCCCATCAGTGCACCAGCAAGTTGTGAATCGAGTCGTCGATCCCAGTGCACGAATGAACCCAATCCAGGAGGGGCACCATA
>CAZDKF010000041.1:0-7849 GCA_964505955.1 uncultured Rhodoluna sp.
TGTCTACACCGCAGCTTCAAAGGGTCTTCCGGGTGAAGCTAACGTCATCGGAATTGGCGTGTTCTTGTTAGCTATTGCGATTGTGCTGACAATTCAGATTCGTTCGTCTATCAAGGCAAAACGTCTAGCTGCCGTGAAATAGGCAGACTAGCCGAAAAGAAAACCCCTCACGACCGAGGGGTTTTCTTTTTGTTGAAACTAGAGTTTCGCAAGCCCTTCGGCAACCACGTCGAGCGCTTCATTCAACTGAGCGTCTGTGATGGCTAGCGGTGGCAGAAAGCGAATGACGTTGCCGAAGGTTCCTGCGTTGAGAACCAAAACGCCGTTCTGGTGGCAGTGCTTGATAACTGCGTCAGAGGCCGCCGCGTTCGGGTTCAGGGTGCCTGGTTCAACGAACTCTATGGCAATCATGGCGCCACGGCCACGAACCTCGGCAATAACCGGGTACTTGTCTTTCATGTCTGAAAGGCGAGACTGCAAGATGATCTCGATTTCAAGTGCTCGCTCGAGAACGCCACCGGCCTCGATCTGCTTTAGCACTGCAACTGCGGCAGCCGCGGCAACGGGGTTTCCACCGTAGGTACCGCCGATACCACCGGGGTGAGATGAGTCCATGATCTCTGCGCGACCGGTAACGGCCGAGATCGGCATTCCGCCAGCGATTCCCTTTGCGATTGTGAACATGTCAGGCTCGAAGCCTTCTTCGTAGTGCGATGCAAACCAGCGACCGGTTCGAGCGACACCCGACTGCACTTCGTCTGCAACCATAACGATGCCGTTTGCTTTGGCCCAAGCCGAAAGCGCAGGCAAGAATCCTGGGGCGGGGACAATAAAGCCACCCTCACCCTGGATTGGCTCGATGACAATCGCCGCGAGGTTAGCCGCACCGACGCGCTTCTCCATGTAGTTGATGGCGCGCTTGGCAGCGTCT
Organism: uncultured Rhodoluna sp.; assembly: GCA_964505955.1. Taxonomy (GTDB): domain Bacteria; phylum Actinomycetota; class Actinomycetes; order Actinomycetales; family Microbacteriaceae; genus Rhodoluna. The sequence continues at coordinate 932 of CAZDKF010000041.1, forward strand.
TCGCCGCTGATGCCACCATCGCGAAGCGGGTATGACATTGGCACGTGGTGCACGCCAGGAGCGAAAGGCCCAAAGCCGCTGTTGTATGGCATCGCCTTGAAGTTCATGGCCATGGTCAAGTTGGTGCGCCCGTGGTATCCGTGATCAAAAACGGCAATTTCGCCGCGACCGGTGAACTTGCGAGCGAACTTGACTGCGTTTTCTACAGCCTCGGCACCCGAGTTGAATAGGGCACTGCGCTTCTCGAAGTTGCCGGGGGTGTATTTGTTGAGCAGTTCACAGACCTGCACATAAGGAACGTATGGGGTGACCGTAAAGAGAGTGTGGGTCAGCTTGGCGACCTGCTCTTGCACAGCCTTGACTACCTCGTCGTTGGTGTGGCCGATTGTGGTCACGCCGATGCCAGAACCGAGGTCAATGAAGCGGTTGCCGTCAACGTCGGTGACCAGTGCGCCGTGGGCGTGGTCGATGTAGACCGGAAGGGCAGCGCCCACACCGTGAGAGACCTCTTTTAGACGCCTCGCGTGAAGCTGCTGAGAGATTGGGCCCGGAATTGCGGTAACTATGTTGCGTGCATACATGACTGATTGTTCGCTCATATTGCAATCCTACGCCTCGCATTCGCTGGGCTGGTGGCAAGATTGCACTATGCGTCGCGTAATTATTCTCGGATCGACCGGTTCGATTGGAACCCAAGCGCTCGAGGTTATTCGAGAGAACCGAGAGCTATTTGAGGTGGTCGCGCTCGCGGCCGGAAGCAATTCCGAACTTTTAGAGGCACAGGCTGCCGAGTTCTCGGTGCCGGCTAACCGAGCCGTTTTGGGTGCGGCGGCAGCAACAGACCTCGTCGAGCAAACCGACGCCGATGTCGTGATCAACGGCATTACCGGTTCTATCGGTCTCGGTCCAACCTTGGCTGCGCTTCGCAGCGGCAAGACCCTTGCTCTCGCCAATAAAGAGTCACTCATTGTGGGTGGTCGATTGGTCACGGATGCCGCCGAGCGTGGGCAGATCGTTCCGGTGGATAGCGAGCACTCGGCGTTGGCTCAGTGCCTGCTTGCCGGAGAGTCGCGCGAGGTTCGCAAACTTATCTTGACCGCCTCCGGTGGGCCTTTCCGTGGCTTCACTCGCGAGCAGCTCACCCTGGTGACTCCGCAGCAGGCTCTCGCTCATCCGACCTGGGTCATGGGCAAAGTTGTTACGACAAACTCGGCGACCCTGGTCAACAAAGGTCTTGAGCTAATCGAAGCGCACCTCTTGTTTGACATCGAGATCGACCGCATCGAAGTTACGGTTCACCCGCAATCGGTTGTGCACTCGATGGTCGAGTTCTTCGACGGTTCGACTATGGCGCAATGCTCACCGCCAAACATGAAGCTGCCAATCGCGCTTGGCATGTCTTGGCCGAAGCGAATCGAGAATGCGGCGAGCGCTGTCGACTTCAGTCAGGCGCATCAGTGGACGTTCGAGCCACTAAACGAAAGCGTCTTCGGTGCGGTGCGTCTCGCTCGCCAAGTGGGCAAGGCAGCCAGCACCTATCCCGCGGTTTATAACGCGGCAAACGAAGAAGCGGTCGAAGCGTTTCACCGTAACAAGATTGGTTTCAATCAAATTGTCGATGTCATTCAGCGCGTGGTTGATGCGCACGAGCCGGCTCGCGAACTAACACTCGAGGCGGTGCTTGAGGCCGAGCGCTGGGCACGCGACAGGGCAGTGGCTCAGATGGTGACGGCATGCTAACAACTTGCAGGCTTTTGTCAGCGCAACTTCTTAGGGTCGAATCATGATTGACGTTCTTTGGTACATCGGCGGGATTGTTCTAATTGGCGTTGGCATCGGCTTCTCGATTGGCTGGCACGAGCTCGGTCACCTGGTGCCGGCTAAGCGCTTCGGCGTCAAGGTGCCGAAGTACATGATTGGCTTCGGGCCAACACTTTTCTCACGCAAACGCGGCGAAACCGAATATGGCATCAAGGCAATTCCGCTCGGTGGCTACATCACCATGATCGGAATGTATCCGCCCGCCAAACCCGGTGCCAAGGTTGGCACGGGCTTCTTCGCAGACTCGATTCAAGCCGCGCGCGAGGCGCACAGCGAACACGTGACCGAAGCCGACAAAACCCGCATGTTCTATCAATTGCCGGTTTACAAACGAATGATCATCATGTTCGGCGGCCCGTTCATGAACCTGATTCTCGGCTTCGCGCTCACCTTCGGTGTGCTAATCGGAATCGGAAGCTACGAGCGTTCAACAACAATTGTCGAGATTTCTCAGTGCGTGCCAAGCAGTTTCACCGAGGCGGTTGAGTGCACGCAGGCCGATCAGGTTGGCCCGGCAAAACAGGCCGGATTGTTGGCGGGCGATGTGGTCTTGTCGGTCGACGGCACGGCCGTTCGAAACTTCGATGAGATTACCCAGTATGCGATTGCGAACCCGGGACCTCTCTCGTTCGAAGTGCAGCGCGATCAGTCAAAAGTAACCGCGAGCGTAACACCCGTGTTGGTTAGTCGACCAAGCGTCACCATCGACGGCAAAACCGTCACCGAGAAGCTGCCGTTTTTCGGAGTGGTGCTCGAACCCGTTCGTCAGTCGCAAACAGTAGGCGAGGCATTTGGTTATTCAGTCAACGTTCTTACCTCGACCTTCGAACTGATTCTGACTCTTCCGGTTCAGGTGGTTGATCTACTCGGCAGCACACTGAGCGGTGAAGCCCGTGATGCGAGCGGCCCGGTTTCGATTGTCGGAATCGGACAAGCCGCCGGCTCGATTGCTAGCAGCGACAATGTAGATCCGCTCGACAAGTGGGCAACCGGGCTCATGATGCTCGCGAGCCTCAACTTTGCTCTCTTTGCCTTCAACATGCTGCCACTTTTGCCACTAGATGGCGGTCACTTGGCTGGCGCGGTCTATGAGTCAATCAAGAAGGGCTTCTACCGACTTCGCAAGAAGCCAAATCCCGGCCCAGCCGACACCGCTCTGCTAATGCCACTCACTTATGCCGTGACGATTTTGCTCATCGTGTTGAGCTTGATTCTCTTGGTTGTTGACTTTGTCAACCCGCTGTCTCTGGGCTTCTAGAAGAACGAAGTTATCAAGGTTGCTGTTTATGCTTAAGCCAAACGAAAGCGAATTCAAATGGTTGCAATAAATCTCGGCAAGCCCAAGCCACCGGTTTTGACACCTCGTCGTAAGACGAGACAAATCAAGGTTGGCAAAGTCGGGGTAGGCAGTGATTTTCCGATTTCAGTGCAATCGATGTGCACAACTCAGACAACCGATGTCAACGCAACCCTGCAGCAGATTGCAGAACTAACCGCCTCCGGTTGTGAAATCGTTCGAGTTGCTGTGCCGAGCCAAGACGACGCAGACAAGTTGCACATAATTGCGCGCAAGTCGCAGCTTCCGGTGATTGCTGACATTCACTTTCAGCCAAAGTACGTCTTTACGGCAATTGACGCCGGCTGCGGTGCGGTTCGAGTAAACCCAGGCAACATTCGTCAATTCGACGACAAAGTTGGCGAGATTGCGAAGGCAGCGAAAGATGCTGGCGTATCAATCCGCATCGGTGTGAACGCCGGTTCTCTTGATCCCAGACTCTTAGAAAAATATGGCAAAGCAACAGCCGAAGCGCTGGTTGAGTCTGCGGTGTGGGAAGCGTCGCTTTTCGAAGAGCACGACTTTCACGATTTCAAGATCTCGGTAAAGCACAACGACCCAGTTGTCATGGTCAAGGCTTACGAGATGCTCGCCGAGCGCGGTGACTGGCCGCTGCACCTCGGTGTGACAGAAGCTGGGCCATCGTTTCAAGGAACGATTAAGTCTGCTGTTGCCTTTGGCGCATTGCTCAGCAAGGGAATCGGCGACACAATTCGTGTTTCGCTTTCTGCTCCGCCGGTTGAAGAGATTAAAGTTGGTTCGCAGATTCTTGAGAGCCTTAACCTGCGCCCGAGAAAGCTCGAAATCGTAAGTTGCCCATCTTGTGGCCGTGCTCAGGTAGATGTCTACACTCTGGCAAACGATGTAACCAAAGGACTCGAGCAGTTGACCGTTCCGTTGCGCGTTGCCGTTATGGGCTGTGTCGTAAATGGCCCAGGCGAGGCTCGCGAAGCCGACCTCGGTGTTGCCTCAGGAAACGGAAAGGGACAGATTTTTGTTCGCGGTGAGGTAATCAAAACCGTACCTGAGAGTGAAATCGTCGCAACCCTGATCGAAGAGGCGAATCGAATTGCAGCCACAATGGACCCTGCCCTCGTCGGCAGCCCAGAAGTAGTTGTCTCAAACCCAGACAAGTAAAGCCATTCATTCGAGCGGTCGTTGAGACCGCTTGGTAAAGTCTTTGTTATGCCGATTCGCCTATCAACCCTGTTCTTGCGCACCTTGCGAGAAGACCCTTCTGAAGCTGAAGTAGACAGCCACAAGCTGCTGCTGCGCGCCGGTTACATCAGAAGGGCTGCGCCGGGCGTCTACACCTGGCTGCCGCTCGGTTTGCTGGTGAAGGCTAAGGTCGAGCAGATCGTGCGCGAAGAGATGAACCGCTCTGGCGCTCAAGAAGTTTTCTTTCCGGCACTCTTGCCGCGTGAGCCTTTTGAGGCCACCAACCGCTGGACAGAATATGGCGACAACCTGTTTCGCCTTCAAGACCGCAAGAAGGCTGACTATCTGCTAGCGCCTACCCACGAAGAGATGTTCACTCTGCTCGTTAAAGATCTCTACAACTCTTATAAAGACCTGCCGGTATGCCTATATCAAATTCAGAATAAGTATCGCGATGAGGCTAGACCTCGTGCGGGTCTTCTTCGCGGTCGCGAGTTTGTCATGAAAGACGCCTATTCGTTTGACGTAACCGATGAGGGCTTGCGTGCTGCTTACCAATCTCAGCGCGATGCATACGAAAGAATCTTCACTCGTCTCGGTGTCGAATACGTAATCGTGAAGGCAGACGCTGGCGCTATGGGCGGCAGCGCATCCGAGGAATTCTTGTCACCGAGCCCAATCGGTGAAGACACTTTTGTGCGCTCGGCTGGCGGCTACGCTGCCAACGTTGAGGCAGTGAAGACAGTTGCGCCAGAGGCTAGGGCGATTGATGGTTTGCCAGCGGCGAAAGTTCATCCATCGCCTAACACTCCTACCATCGCAACGCTTGTAGATCTTGCCAACGCAGAGGTGCCTCGTGAAGACGGTCGCAAGTGGACTGCCGCAGACACGCTAAAGAACGTCGTGCTCGCACTAACTTCGCCAGAAGGCAAGCGCTCTCTCGTTGTGGTTGGTGTTCCCGGTGATCGCGGTGTTGATGCCAAGCGCGCAGAAGCCGCTTTCGCGCCGAACGAGGTTGAGGCTGCAAACGAAGAAGACTTCGAGCGCAATCCAGAACTGGTCAAGGGTTACATCGGTCCGGTGAAAAGTGGCAAGGCCGTTCTCGGACTCGAAGGTACTTCGAAGATTCGTTACCTGCTTGACCCGCGAGTTGTCGACGGCACTGCTTGGATTACCGGAGCCAACGAAAACGAGAAGCACGTTTTCGACCTGGTAAAGGGCCGCGACTTCTCTGCAGACGGCGTTATCGACATCGCCGATGTTCGCGCCGGCGACCCTGCGCCAGACGGCAGCGGCCCTCTCGAGTTGGCTCGCGGAATCGAAATCGGTCACGTGTTTCAGCTCGGTCGCAAGTATGCCGAAGCGCTTGGCCTGCAGGTTCTAGACGAGAACGGCAAGCTCGTTACCGTGACTATGGGCTCTTATGGCATTGGTGTTACTCGCCTAGTGGCGGTGCTGGCCGAGGCCAACCGCGACGACAAGGGCCTTATCTGGCCTGGTTCGGTGAGCCCGGCAGACGTCTACATTGTGGCCGCCGGCAAGGATGACCACGTCTACGAAGCCGCCGAGAAACTAGCTGCAGAGTTCGAAGCCGCCGGCAAGACCGTAATGCTCGACGACCGCCAAAAGGTTAGCCCGGGTGTGAAGTTCAGCGATGCTGAACTCATTGGTGTGCCGAACGTAATCATTTGCGGCAAGGGTCTCGAGACTGGCAAAGTTGATCTCTGGAACCGTCGCTCTGGTGACCGTCGCTCTGTGCCGCTAAACTCGGCAGTAGCAGAATTGGTTTAGCCTCGGCAATGCCGAGTTTCAACCAGCACTTAACTACAACTAACTATCGGCCGGGAGGCAGCGCTCATGGATATCGACCTTGGAATTCTTAGGACACTCGAGCGCGAGAAAGAAATCCCGTTTGTCGAACTCGTCTCGATTATCGAAGCTGCCATTCTTGCGGCGTATTACAAAAATCTCTCATTAGACCCGAAAGAGCACAAGGCTCGCGCGGTGCTAGACAAGCAGACCGGCTCGGTTCACATTTTTGAAATTGTCTTCAACGAAGAGACTCGCGAAACTTCTGAGAATGACGTCACCCCAGAAAACTTCGGCCGCATTGCAGCCTATTCGGCAAAGCAGGTAATTGCCCAGCGTCTGCGCGAGATCAGCGACGAGGGTTTGCTCGGTGAGTTCAAGGGTAAAGAAGGCGACATCGTTGCCGGTGTTATTCAGCAGGGTCCTCGTGCCTACATGATTCACGTTGATCTCGGCACGATCGAAGCCCTCCTGCCGCCAGAAGAGCAGGTGGCCGGCGAAGACTATTCGCACGGCAAGCGCATCCGTGTTCTCGTCACCAACGTCAACAAAGGCACTCGCGGCCCGCAGGTAACCGTGTCGCGTTCACACCCGACTCTGGTTCGCAAACTGTTTGCGCTTGAGGTTCCTGAAATTGCAAACGGCACTGTCGAGATCGTTCAGGTTGACCGCGAAGGGAACGAAGCAGCACGTTGGAAGCTTGCGCAAGCGTGGCCCACCGAGATTAAGATGTTTGGTGATCTGGACTCTCTGCAAAATGAGGACAGCCTCACGACCCTCATCATTTGCTACGA
>CAZDKF010000042.1:0-3764 GCA_964505955.1 uncultured Rhodoluna sp.
ACCGGTTGACTCGATAACGATGTCAACGTTTAGCTCGCCCCAAGGAAGGTCTTCTGGGTTGCGCTCAGCTAGAACCTTGATGACGTTGCCGCCAACGATGATGTTCTGACCATCGACGCGTACATCCTGGTTTAGGCGACCGGTGATTGAGTCATACTTCAAAAGGTGTGCGAGTGATGCAGGGTCGCTTAGGTCGTTTACAGCAACGATCTCAAGTTCGGTGCCCTTTGCTAGTTCCGCACGCAGGTAGTTACGTCCAATACGGCCGGAACCGTTAATGCCAACACGAGTAGTCAATTTATCTCCCAATTATGAAGGTTTCAGAACAACTAAATTAGTGACTTTGCCACGCACCATTGGGAGCAAAACGTCTCGTATCAGACTAGCAGTAGACCTTCGGTTTTGGTGCGAGCAGCCTCGAAGCGCGCCTGAATGTCTGGCCAAGAAACAATGTTCCAGAAAGCCTTCACGTACTCTCCCTTGACGTTCTGATAGTCGAGGTAGAAGGCGTGCTCCCACATGTCGAGCATCAATACTGGGATGGTCGCTGGCGCGACGTTGCCCTGCTGGTCATAGAGCTGCTCGATGACCAAGCGCTCGCCGAGTGAATCCCAGGCGAGGAATGCCCAGCCCGAACCCTGAATGCCTAGGGCGGTTGCGTTGAAGTGAGCCTGGAAGGCATCGAAAGAACCAAAGAATTCGGTGATTGCTGCTGCGAGTTCACCCTCTGGGCGACCCTCTGAGTCTGGGCTCAGGTTCTTCCAGAAGATCGAGTGGTTGATGTGACCGCCGAGGTGAAAGGCGAGGTCCTTCTGCAACTTGTTGATATTGCCGAAGTCATTCTTCTCTCGGGCCTCTTCTAGTGCGGCGAGAGCGCCGTTGATGCCGGCTACATAGGCAGCGTGATGCTTGCTGTGGTGTAGCTCCATGATCTTTCCCGAGATGTGTGGCTCGAGTGATCCGTAGTCGTAGGTAAGGTCTGGAAGTTTGTAGTTGCTCATGGTTTGCTCCTTCTTTGGTTTTAACTCAGAAAATCTGCGGTTATTCCGCTTTAGTCATCAAGGTCTTCTGGCAGGTCGGCGTCTGTAGCTGGAATACCAAGTTCCTCGGCTTTCTTATCAGCCATGGCCAACAAACGTCGAATGCGTCCCGCAACTGCATCTTTCGTCATGGGCGGGTTGGCGTGGTGACCCAACTCGTCAAGGCTCGCATCCTTGAACTTCAGTCTGAGCTCGCCAGCGTAGCGAAGGTGCTCTGGAATATCTGGCCCGAGAATTTCAAGTGCTCGCTTAACTCTCGCGCCGGCGGCCACTGCGGCTTGAGCCGATCTGCGCAGGTTGGCGTCGTCGAAGTTTGCGAGTCTGTTGGCGGTAGCGCGAACCTCGCGTCTAAGTCTTGCTTCTTCCCACTTCAGTACGTTTGTGTGCGCACCCATTTGGGTCAGCATTGCTGCGATGGCTTCACCGTCTCTAACCACAACTCGGTGAACTCCCCTAACCTCGCGAGCCTTGGCAACTACGCCCAATCTGCGTGCAACACCGACGAGCGCCATAGCTGCTTCGTTGCCTGGCGCAGTTACCTCGAGCGACGCAGAGCGGCCTGGGTCGGTTAGCGAACCGTGAGCGAGAAATGCTCCGCGCCAAAGGGCCTGAGCCTCTTGAATCGTGCTCGACACCAGGTGCGCCGGAAGACCGCGAACCGGTCTGCCCTTCGGGTCAATTAGCCCTGCTCGCCGCGCCAGCAGGTCGCCCTGAGCAATCACTCGCACCTGGTAGCGACTGGTTCTGCGAATGCCGCTTGGTGCAATTACGGCCAGTTCGCTCTCGATGCCGAGAACTTCCATTAAATCCTTGCGAATGCGTCTAGCTATTGAGGCGGCATCGACTTCGACTTCGATGACAACTCTTCCGCTAATTAGGTGCAGGCCACCTGCGAAGCGAAGAATTGCCGAGAGTTCGGCAACTCGCGTTGCGCTCTTGTTGACCTCGATGCGTGCGAGTTCGTCTTTAACGTCTGAAGTTAGCGCCATCGCTATTCCCTCCCAAGGTCACGGTGCTTTAAGCTCACCGAGACGTCATCAAGTTTTGCTAATTCGGTTGCAATCTTTTTGCTAACCGCAACTGAACGGTGTTTTCCACCGGTGCATCCAATCGCGATGGTTGCGTAACGTTTGTTCTCGTTGGTGTACCCCTTGAGCACTGGGCGCAGAGCGGCGAGATAGTTTTGAATAAACTCCTCGACACCGTCGGCTCCGAGCACGAAATTGCTGACATTCCTGTCTTCGCCAGTGAAGGGTCTTAGTGACTCTTCCCAGAATGGGTTAGGGATGAATCGCATGTCAGCAACTAGATCTGCATCAGTCGGAAGCCCGTACTTGAAGCCAAAACTCATAACCGTCAAGTGAAGCTTCTTCGTCTCTTCAAGAGAAAAGCTATCGGTGATTTTGTTGCTAAGTTGATGAACGTTCAAATCGCTTGTGTCAATGATCACGTCGGCTGATTCGCGCAAGCTGATTAGACGATTTCTCTCGATTGCGATTCCATCAAGAATTGTTCCATCTGCTTGCAACGGATGCGGCCGGCGCACCTGTTCGAATCGCTTGACGAGTGCCGAATCTGTCGCTTCCAGAAAGAGCAGTCGAAGGTTCAGGTTTCTGCTTCGCATATGCGAGAGGTTTTCGTGCAGCTCTCCAAAAAATTCGCCGCCGCGAACATCGATGACTACCGCTAGTTTTGGCAATCTGGCCTTCGTCATGGTGAAAAGGTCTGCTATTGGGCCTAGCATTTGCGGGGGTAGATTGTCGACCACATACCAACCGAGGTCTTCGAGGGCGTTGCCTACCGTCGATCGACCCGCGCCAGACATGCCGGTAACGATGAGCAGCTCGTGCCTTCGTTCCTCGTTCATCTCTCCCCTTCGGCGTGTCGAACAGAGTTTATCTGCTCGCGACACGCCCATGTTACGAAATCTAGGGATTCAGCGAGGCCGTGATCTGCTGGGCCAGAGCCTTTCCGATGCCGGCAACTTCGGCAATCTCGTCAACCGTGGCCAGGCGAAGTCGCTTTGCCGAGCCAAAGTGCTTGAGCAGGGCGGAAACCCTCTTGTCGCCGAGTCCGGCAATCTCTGAGAGCGTCGATGAAATTGCCGACGAACGCTTTGTTCTCTGAAAGGTGATGGCAAATCGGTGTGCTTCATCACGGATTCGCTGAAGTAAAAAGAGCTCATCTGTTGCTCTCGGTAGAATCACCGGAAAGCTCTCGCCAGGCAGCCAGACCTCTTCAAGACGTTTGGCAATGCCGCAAACAGCAAGGTCGGTTATACCCGAGTCTGCTAGCGCTCGCATGGCTGCACTAACCTGCGGCTGGCCTCCGTCGACAATAAGAAGGTTGGGGCGATAAGAGAACTTGGTCGGGTCGGTTTCTGCATCGGTCTCGGGTGCCTTCAGATACTTCAGCCGACGCATGAGCACCTGGTAGATCGAATCGGTGTCGTCGGTGGTTTCTGAGATGGCAAACCTTCGATACTGATCCTTCTTAGCGAGTCCGTCTTCGAAGACCACCATCGAGGCAACAACATCGGTGCCGGCTAGATGACTCACGTCGAAGCATTCGATTCTTAGCGGCGCATCGCTAAGCGAGAGCGCTCGTTGAATTCCGGCTAGAGCATCAGCTCTTGCTGTGAAGTCTGTGCTGCGCCGCATTTTGTAGACCGCAAGTGCGTGCTGCGCATTAGTCATCGCCGTTTCTTGAAGAGCACGTTTATCG
>CAZDKF010000042.1:3774-7846 GCA_964505955.1 uncultured Rhodoluna sp.
AACCGCGCAAGTCAGACAGCCAAAGTTGAAGTGCCGACAAATCGAGTGAGGTTTCGGGAACAATAATTTCCTTTGGAATCTCAGATGCTGTGCCGCGTTTGGAAGCGGCATACACGTTCTGAATTACGTACTCCACGAGTTCTTGCATGTCGCGCTCAAGTTCTTTATCAACGACCCATCCGCGCACTCCTCGAATTCTGCCTCCGCGAACAATGAAGAGCTGCACGGCGGCGGCTAGTTCATCGTCTGCAATAGCAAACAGGTCGGCATCGGTCTGGTCATTAAAGACCACGGTACTTTTCTCGAGAACCGCTTCGAGCGCTTCGATGTTGTCGCGCAGTTTTGCAGCGCGTTCGTAGTGCTGCTCTTCGCTTGCGACTAGCATGCGTGCCTTGAGACTCTCGATGTGCTTGTTATCGCCACCGCCCATAAAATCGGCAAAGTCATTAGACAGCTTCCTGTGATCGTCCTTGCTGATTCGCTCGACGCAGGGTGCGCTGCACTTGCCGATGTCGGCCAACAGGCAAGCTCGATTGGTGCTCTTGGCTCGATTGAAGACTCCAGCGCTGCAACTGCGCACCGGATAAACCTTTAGCAAAGTGTCTAGCGTTTCCCTGATAGCCCAGGTGTTTGTATACGGACCGAAATACTTATGTCCGGGCAACTCGCGATTCCTAGTGATGTATGCGCGCGGATAGGTATCGCCTGACGAGATGGCCAGATACGGGTATGACTTGTCATCCTTGAATCGAATGTTGAAAGGTGGCGAGAACTCCTTGATCCACTGAAATTCAAGTTGCAGTGCCTCGTACTCGGTCTTGACTATCGTCCACTGAACGTCAGCAGCGCTGGTCACCATGCGCCTTGTGCGACTGTGCAAGCTGTCTAGGGGTGCGAAGTAACTGCTCAGGCGAGCTCTAAGGTTTTTCGCCTTACCCACATAGAGAATTCGCCCGTTTTTGTCGAACCAGCGGTAGACCCCCGGCTCTGTTGGGATTTCAGAGGTTTTTGGCCTGAAACTCAGTTGGTCGGCCATCGGCTAACTCGCCAGGGTCTCTTTCAAGAACTTGCCCGTGAAACTCTTCGCAGACTTCGCCACCTGCTCGGGGGTTCCGATTGCCAGCACTTCGCCACCGCCAGCGCCTCCCTCGGGGCCAAGATCGATTACCCAGTCTGCGCACTTGATGACATCTAGATTGTGCTCAATGACAATTACTGTGTTGCCCTTCTCGACTAGGCCGTTGAGAACCAGGAGAAGTTTGCGCACGTCTTCGAAGTGCAGACCAGTTGTGGGTTCGTCGAGAACATAGATGCTGCGTCCGTAAGAACGGCGCTGCAGTTCGGTCGCCAATTTAACTCGCTGCGCCTCGCCGCCACTGAGAGTGGTTGCGCTTTGACCGAGACGCACGTAACCGAGACCAACCTCAACCAGGGTCTCTAGGTATCGAGCAATTGAAGTAATCGGCGCGAAGAATTCAGCCGCTTCGGCAATTGGCATCTCAAGAATCTCGGCGATGTTCTTGTTCTTGTACTTCACCTGCAAGGTCTCGCGGTTGTAGCGAGCTCCGTGGCATACCTCACAGGCAACATAAACGTCTGGCAAGAAGTTCATCTCGATTTTCAGGGTTCCGTCACCAGAGCAAGATTCGCAACGACCACCTTTAACGTTGAACGAGAACCTGCCCTGCTGGTATCCGCGTGCCTTCGACTCTGAGGTGTCGGCAAACAACTTACGAATGTGATCGAAAACGCCCGTGTAGGTCGCAGGGTTTGAACGCGGGGTTCTGCCAATCGGTGCTTGGTCTACGTGCACAACCTTGTCGAGTTGATCGATACCGTCGATGCGTTTGTGTTTACCCGCTACCCCCTTGGCGCCGTTGAGCCTGTTTGCTAGTGTCTCGTAGAGAATATCGTTTACAAGCGACGACTTTCCGGAACCGCTCACACCAGTGACCGCCGTGAATACACCTAGCGGAAATTCAACATCGACGTTCTTCAGGTTGTTTTCTCTCGCGCCGATAACTTTTACAACGCGTTTTGCGTCGATAGGGCGACGCGCCGTCGGCGTTTCGATGCTCTGCTTGCCGCTTAGAAAAGCGCCGGTAACCGAAGCCTTGTTTTTCAATAAATCCTTGTATGGGCCGCTGTGCACTACCTCGCCACCGTGAACTCCGGCGCCTGGTCCGATGTCGACAATCCAGTCTGATGCCTTGATGGTGTCTTCGTCGTGTTCGACCACAATTAGCGTGTTACCAAGGTCTCGAAGCTTAAGCAGGGTTTCAATAAGCCTTCGGTTGTCACGTTGGTGGAGGCCGATCGACGGCTCGTCGAGCACGTATAAGACCCCGGTGAGACCTGAGCCGATTTGAGTGGCTAGGCGAATTCGCTGAGCCTCTCCACCGCTTAGGGTTGCTGCTGCCCTATCGAGACTTAGGTAATCGAGCCCGACAGCAAGCAAAAACTCGAGTCGAGCCTTGATTTCACGAAGCACCTGCGCGGCGATCTTCACATCTCGAGAGACGCGCTTGATTTTCTCAAAAAACGCAAAGCAGTCGGCGAGGCTGAGCTTCGCAACGTCTGCGATTGAGCTTTCGGCCACCTTGATTGCGAGCACTTCTGGTCTCAATCTCGAGCCGTCACAGGCCGGACAATCCACTTCGCGGTGGTAACCCGCCCACTTGGCTCTGGCGTAGTCGCTCTCGGTTTCAAGCAGTTTGCGCTCAACGTAAGCGATAACTCCCTCGAAGCCGGTGGTGTAACGCAGTTCGCGACCATACTTGTTCTTCCACTTCACCTGCACGTCGAAGTTGTTTCCGAATAACACGGCTTGCCGAATCTCCTCTGGAAGTTTGTTCCAAGGAGTTGAGAGCTTGAACTTGAGTTCTGTCGCTAGCCCATTCATCATGCGGGTCATATACGGGTAAATCTTGCCCTGCGGCGTAGACCAAGGCAGCAGAACTCCGTCTGCAATCGAATCATCTGGGTCACCGATAACCAAGTCGACATCTGCGCTCATTTTTGTGCCGAGACCGCCACACTCCTGACACGCGCCGAAGGGCGCGTTGAACGAGAAGGTTCGTGGCTCAATCTCGCTGATCGCAAGCGGGTGTTCGTTTGGACATGACATGCGTTCGCTAAACACGCGATGCTTCTTGGCCGCCCGTTTCTCGTCAATCAGATCGATGATGATTCGCCCACCGGCAAGTTTCAGTGCGGTCTCAACCGAGTCTGTGAGTCGACCGACGATGTCTTTCTTCGAAACCAGGCGGTCAACAACTACCGAGATGTCGTGCTTGAAAGTCTTCTTTAGCGGTTTGGCATCTGCAAGTTGAATAACTTCTCCGTCGACTACCGCGCGAGCGTAACCCTGACTTACTAGATCTTTGAACAGGTCAACAAACTCGCCTTTTTTCTGATCAACCAGCTGAGCGAGAATTTGAAAGCGCGTTCCGTCCTCAAATTCAAGAATCTGGTCGACGATTTGCTGCGGGGTCTGCTTTACGATTCTCTCGCCGCAGTCGGCGCAGTAAGGTATTCCGATTCGAGCCCAAAGCAGTCTCAGGTAGTCGTGAATCTCGGTGATGGTTCCAACGGTTGAACGTGGGTTGCGGTTTGTCGACTTCTGGTCGATCGATACGGCCGGGCTCAAGCCCTCGATGAAGTCGACATCTGGGCGGTCAACCTGACCTAGAAACTGCCTGGCATATGAAGACAGGCTCTCGATGTAGCGCCTCTGCCCCTCGGCAAAAATCGTGTCGAACGCCAGTGAAGACTTGCCCGAACCGCTCAAGCCCGTAAAAACCACCATCGAGTCTCTAGGAATCTCGAGGTTTAGGTTCTTGAGGTTGTGAACGCGAGCGCCCTTGACGACGAGCTTGTTCGAGTTGCTCACTGGGGTAATTGACACCATAGAAGTCTAAATCGCCGAACCTGCTTTGCCCGCCGACTAGTCGACGTGGCCGGCCTTCTCCATCTGCCTGAGTTCGCGCTTTAGTTCGACCATTTCATCACGGATGCGTGCCGCCAACTCGAACTGCAATTCGCTGGCCGCTGCCTTCATTTGAGCCTCAAG
>CAZDKF010000043.1:0-738 GCA_964505955.1 uncultured Rhodoluna sp.
CGCTTCACCGGTAGCGGCAAGCTCATGAAGCAGCAGATCAACATGCGCCACAACCAGGAGCACATGTCGAACCGTCGCAAGCGTCGACTAAACGTCGACCAGGTCGTCTCACCAGCAGACTTCAAGACCATCAAGAAGCAACTCGGCAAGTAACCGACTTTTTAGAACTAGGAGCATCTACAAATGGCAAGAGTAAAAAACGCGGTCAACTCGCACAAGAAGCGTCGCACCGTTCTCGAGCGCGCCTCGGGCTACCGCGGTCAGCGTTCACGTCTTTACCGCATGGCAAAGCAGCAGATGCTGCACTCGTTGGTTTATGCATTCAACGACCGTCGTGCGCGCAAGGGTGACTTCCGTCGTCTGTGGATTCAGCGCATCAACGCAGCTGCACGTTCAAACGGCATGACCTACAACCGCTTCATTCAGGGATTGGCATTGGCTGGCGTTCAGGTTGACCGCCGCATCCTTGCTGACCTCGCTGTGAACGAGCCGAAGACTTTCGCAACTCTCGTTGCGTCTGCAAAGGCTGCACTTCCTGCCGACACTTCGGCACCGAAGGCAAAGTAGTAGCAATTGCTGATTGATCCCAAGTCGAACCAGGTTCGCGGGGTCGCCAAGCTTAATAAGAAAGACGCCCGGTCAGAGACCGGGCTCTTTCTGCTTGAGGGGCCACAGGGCCTAAGAGAACCTGGGACCGCAGAAATATCCAGGCGAAGATCATTCGCAGCCAGTAGCTTG
>CAZDKF010000043.1:748-6709 GCA_964505955.1 uncultured Rhodoluna sp.
CTAAAAGAAGCGCTGGCGCGGCCAAAGCTAATTGTCGATCTATACGTAACCGAAGAGGCTGCAAATCGGCACGCTGACTTGATCGACCGAGCCGAGGCTGCGCACGTATCGGTGCAATTCGTTTCTGAAGCCGTGCTCAAGGTGATGTGCGACACCAACACTCCGCAGGGCCTGCTCGCGGTTTGCCACCAATTGCACGTCGAACTAGATGACCTTTTGGCAACCAAGCCTCAGTTGGTTGCGCTTCTTGCAAACATTCGAGACCCTGGCAACGCCGGAACGGTTCTTCGCGCGGCCGATGCGGCAGGCGCAGACGCGGTTATCTTTAGTGCAAAAAGTGTCGATGCCTACAACCCAAAGGTTGTTCGTTCGACAACCGGATCGATTTTTCACCTGCCAGTCGTTATCGGCGCAGACATCGCCGAGACAATTGCAAAGTTCAAGGCCGCAGGCATCCAAGTGTTAGCGGCTAGTGGTGGGGGAGTTTCGCTGCCATCGGTTGAAAAAGCGCAACTGGCCAAAGCAACCGCCTGGGTTCTCGGCAACGAGGCCTGGGGTTTTGAACCCGAAACGCTCGAGCTGGTCGATCAAGAAGTTGCCGTGCCGATTTACGGTGCCGCCGAGAGTTTGAACCTGGCTACCGCTGCAAGCATTTGCCTCTATGCCTCAGCCTTCGCTCAGAACGTCGCCGATTAGACTAGAGCTCTTATGTCAGGGTCAAATCCAATCAGCGAATCGGCTGTCGCGCAGACAGTTGCTTCGGCTCTAGCCGCAATTGCGCAGGCAACCGACCTTGCCTCTTTGAGAGCTGTTCGTCAGGCCACGGTTGGTGAGCAGTCTGAAATTGCCAAGCTGAACGCTCAGCTCAAGGCGATAGAGCCAGAACACAAAGCAGCAGCCGGAGCGCTAATTGGCAAGGCTCGAGCCGAAATCAACGAAGCTTTTGCCGCCGCCGAAGAGCAGTTCGCCGCCGCCGAGGAGCGCGCCAAACTAGCGGCCGAAACTGTCGATATGACTGCCGTCGCCACCCGAGTGCCGTTCGGTGCTCGCCACCCGCTTTCTTTGCTTCAAGATCAAATCTCGGATGTCTTTATCGGCATGGGTTGGGAAATCGCAGAAGGGCCAGAACTCGAACACGAGTGGTTCAACTTCGACGCGCTGAACTTCGACGCCGACCACCCGGCCCGCGCAATGCAAGACACGTTCTTTGTAGAGCCCGTTGAGTCACACCTGGTTTTGCGCACTCACACCTCGCCGGTTCAGGTGCGCTCGCTGCTCGAGCGCGAACTTCCGGTTTATGTGCTTTGCCCTGGCAGGGTGTTCAGAACCGACGAGCTTGATGCCACTCACACACCTGTCTTTCACCAGGTCGAAGGCCTCGCAATCGACAAAGGTCTGACAATGGCAGATCTTCGCGGCACACTCGAACACTTTGCGCGAATCATGTTCGGTCCAGAGGCACAGATTCGTCTTCGCCCCTCTTTCTTTCCGTTCACTGAACCATCTGCCGAGCTAGACGTTTGGCATCCTGGCGCTAAAGGTGGCGCTCGCTGGGTTGAGTGGGGTGGCTGCGGAATGGTGAATCCAAACGTTCTGCTCGCCGCCGGAATCGACCCAGAGGTTTACCAGGGCTTTGCCTTCGGAATGGGTATCGAACGCACACTTATGTTCAGAAATGATGTCAGAGACATGCATGACATGGTCGAAGCCGACGTTCGCTTCTCTCAGCAGTTCGGGGTGAACCTCTAATGCGCGTTCCATTGTCTTGGCTTGCCGAATATGTTGACCTGCCGACAGATGCTACAACCGACTCCGTCATGGCCGAGCTCGTAAAGGTTGGTCTAGAAGAAGAGGGCAGCCACGCATTTGAGGTAACCGGCCCCGTGGTTGTCGGCCAGGTTCTCGAGTTCACGCCAGAAGAGCAGACCAACGGCAAAACCATTCGCTGGTGTCAGGTTCGCGTTGCGCCAGAGGGCAGCAAGGCGGCCGACGGCGGCGAAGACGTGCGCGGAATCGTCTGTGGCGCAAGCAACTTCGAGGTCGGCGACAAGGTTGTAGTTTGCCTGCCCGGCGCAACCCTGCCAGGCGACTTTCATATTGCGGCCAGATCGACCTACGGTCACATCAGCGACGGCATGCTCGCCTCGGCGCGAGAGTTGAACTTCAGCGACGATCACGCAGGCATCATGCGGCTCAACGAGATGGGACTCGACCCAAAGATTGGTTCAGACGCTCTCGAGTTGTTGCACCTCAACGACTCTGCCGCAGAGGTAAACGTAACTCCAGACCGTGGCTACTGCTTCTCTGTGCGAGGCATCGCGCGTGAATATGCGCACGCCACCGGCGCAGACTTCCGCGACCCGAAGGGCAACGCCGTTCTAAATCACGGCGAAGGTTTTGCACTTAACTTCACAGATCCAACTCCGGTTCGAAACCAACCCGGAATGCAGCGAATGATTTTGCGTTCGGTAATGGGCATCGATGCAAGTCGACCAACACCTCCATGGATGATCGCTCGTCTAAAACTTTCTGGCATGCGATCGATTTCGCTAGCAGTCGATATCACGAACTACGTGATGCTTGAGCTGGGGCAGCCAACTCACGCGTACGATCTCGACAAACTGCAAGGCGGCATCACCGTGCGTCGAGCGAAAGCCGGCGAGACACTCAAGACTCTCGATGGCCAGGTGCGCAAGCTTCACCCAGAAGACCTATTGATTTGCGATGACTCAGGTCCGATTGGTCTCGCCGGTGTCATGGGTGGCGAGAGCACCGAGGTTGACTCGACAACGAAGAACGTTTTGATTGAGGCAGCAAACTTCGATCCGATTTCTATTGCGAGAACCGCAAGAAGGCACAAGCTAACTTCAGAAGCATCAAAGCGCTTTGAGCGCGGAGTTGACCCGATGATTGCCGACAATGCTGCGGCACGCGTGGTTCAGCTGCTAGAGGTACACGCTCTGGGCGAGGGCAACATCCTTGGGGCTGAATACAAAGAGCTAAAGCAGACTCCGGCAATCTTCCTGCCGAGTGACTTTGCAAATTCTGTTGTCGGAGTTGAATTTGACTCGGCTGAGCAAACTCGAATTCTTTCTGAAATTGGTTGCGTTGTTGCTGCTGTCGAAGGTGGCCTAGAGGTTTTGCCACCTAGTTGGCGACCAGACCTTGGTCACAAAACAGACTTGGTCGAAGAAATTGCCCGAATCGGCGGCTACCACCGAATTCCGTCGAGACTTCCTGTTGCCCCGCCGGGTCGAGGGCTCACCAAAACTCAGCAGCTTCGGCGTCAGGCACTCTCGGCTTTGGTTGGTGCCGGGTTTACCGAGGTGCTTACCTACCCGTTTATGTCAGCAGAGCAGAACCAGTGGTTTGCAGGCGAGCAGCCAGTCAAGACCGTCAAACTTGCCAATGCGATGCAAGAAGAGTCAAGCGAGCTTCGCGTCTCGATTCTGCCCGGCCTAATCGAAGCAGCAAAGCGCAACATTTCAAGAGGTTTGGTTGATCTAGCAATCTTTGAAGAGGGCTCGGTCTTTCTTCCGGCGGCAGATGTCAAAGTCGGTTCAGAATTGCCGGTTGGCAACCAGCGGCCAGAGCAAACTCAGTTAGAAGTTTTGAACTCTGAGATACCGGCACAGCCCAAACATCTTGCGATTTTGCTCGCCGGTGCGCGAGTGCCAAGTCAGGTTGGTCAAAGAGAAATCGCTGCGACCTATCAAGATGCGCTAAATGCGGTGCTAGCCGTTGCTAAATCTGCTGCCGTTGAACTTGAGATTCGCCAAGCAGTGCGCAAGGGTTTTCACCCTGGTCGTTGCGCAGAGTTCTTTACTTCAGATTCGACTTTGGTTGCGGTTGCCGGTGAACTAGATCCGGCACTCGCGGCACAGAACGATCTCGGTCGAAGAATCGCCGCAGCCGAAGTTAACCTGAGCCTTCGCTTCGCAGCCGCACCGGCAACGCTAAGCGCAAGCGAAATCAAAGTTATGCCAGCGGCCACGCAAGATGTCTCGCTCGTTGTAGACATAGGTGTTTCAGCTGCAAGCCTGCAACAGGCTTTAGCCGAGGGCGCAGGAGAACTGCTTGAGAGCATCGTGCTAACCGACGACTATCGCGGTGACAACATCGAAGCGAATAAAAAGTCGCTCACTTTTGCTCTGCGTTTTCGCGCGACAGATCGAACTCTTACCCAAGCTGAGGCAACAGAGGCTCGTGAGGCCGGGGTAGCCAACGCAGCCGCGAAGTTCTCTGCATCGCTGAGGGCTTAGTTTGACTTTTTCGGTTGCGGTTGCAGGGGCCAGCGGAAATGCTGGTTCTGAACTGCTGCGGCTAATCGCAAAGCACCCGCAGCTTGAACTCAAAACCGTTACGGCAAGCAGTTCGGTTGGTCAAACTGTTGGCGCGATTCACCCTCACCTAACTGATTTCGCAGATCGAGTGTTCGTCGAAACCGAAGCCGAACTTCTTGACGGTCACGACATCGTGTTTCTTGCCCTGCCGCACGCAATGTCGGCAGCGTTAGCCAAGAAGCTTTCGCCCGAGACTCTGGTTATCGATTGCGCCGCAGACTTTCGGCTCGAGAGCGAAGCCGATTGGCTCAAGTTCTATAAGACTCCATTCGCCGGCACCTGGGCCTACGGTATGCCCGAATTGCTTATCGAGGGCGGCGCGGCCAAGCAACGCAAGAACCTGGTTGCAACCAAGCGCATTGCCGTGCCTGGCTGCAACGTGACTGCAATTTCTCTCGGCCTAGCTCCGGCACTGAGTGCCGGCCTCATCGAAGCCGAAGACATTGTCAGCGTTCTAACCGTCGGAACCTCTGGTGCCGGTCGAGGCGCAACCGAGAAACTTTTCGAATTAGAACCAACCGGATCAGCCGAGGCCTACCAGGTCGGCGGCATTCATCGGCACACACCCGAAATTGAGCAGAACCTATCGAAGTCAGCAGGCAAGAAGGTGCAGGTTTCGTTCACCCCGGTCTTGTCTTCTTTCGATCGTGGGATTCTTGCGGTCAACACCGCGAAGTTGTCACGCGGCGCAACACTTGAAGCAATCAGGGCCGCTTTCGAGAAAGCCTACGACGATGAGTTTTTCATCGAGGTTCTGGCACCGGGTCAGTTTCCGACCACCGTCGATTCGATTGCAAACAATAAGGCAGTCATCGGTTTGGCGATTGATGAGCAGGCAAATCGACTCGTCACAATTTGCGCTATCGACAATTTGGTTAAGGGAACAGCAGGTGCTGCGATTCAGTCGATGAACATAGCCCTATCGCTTGATGAAACCTTAGGTCTTGCCTCGCTTTCGAAAAGTGACCTAAAGAAATGACGGTTACTTCGGCGAAGGGTTTCGTTGCTGCAGGCGTGCGAGCCGGAATAAAGAAATCTGGCAATCGCGATCTCGCTCTTGTGCAAAATCTTGGACCTTTGAATGCCGCCGCCGCGGTGTTCACATCGAACCGCTGCCAGGCTAATCCAATTATTTGGAGCAGACAGGTTATTGTCGACGGTCAGGTTTCGGCGATTGTTCTCAACTCTGGCGGCGCTAACTGCTACACCGGTTCGCAGGGTTTTCAAGTGACGCACTCAACTGCAGAAGCGGTTGCAGAGAAACTCGGTATTTCATCTGGTGATGTTTTGGTTTGCTCAACCGGTCTCATCGGCGAACAACTCGACCTAGAAAAGTTGCAGGCCGGTGTTGCCACCGCAGTCGAAGAGCTTTCTGAAAACAACGGCCAACTGGCAGCCGAGGCGATCATGACAACTGACTCGGTCGCAAAGACCGTTTCGCTAACTAGCTCCTCTGGTTTTACCGTCGGCGGCATGGCAAAGGGTGCCGGCATGCTCGCACCGGGTCTAGCCACCATGCTCGTGGTGATCACAACCGATGCCGTCGCCACCAGCGAGGAACTCGACCGTGCCCTACGTGCGGCAACCCGAGTCACCTTCGATCGCCTAGATAGCGACG
>CAZDKF010000043.1:6719-7795 GCA_964505955.1 uncultured Rhodoluna sp.
CCCGAATTCGAGGAGCTCGCGTCAGCTATCCGTGAAGTGAGCCAAGCGCTGGCCATGAAGTTGCTCAGCGATGCCGAAGGCTCGAGCCACGACATCGCGATTCGAGTGTCGAAGGCAGCAACCGAAGAAGATGCCGTGGCCGTCGGTCGTTCGGTTGCCCGCAACAACCTTTTCAAAGCAGCGATTTATGGCAATGACCCGAACTGGGGTCGAATTTTGGCGGCAGTTGGCGTGACCGACGCGACCTTCGACCCATACGACATCGACGTGTCGATTAACGGCATTTCGGTTTCACGCAAGGGAATGCCAGATCAGCCGCGCGACCTGGTCGATCTAACCCCGCGTGCAGTGCAGGTTGACATTGTCTTGAATGCCGGCGAGCGCGAGGCTACGGTTTACACAAACGATCTAACTCACGAATACGTCACCGAGAACAGCGACTACTCAAGCTAATGATTCCTCTAAACCAAGACAACGACCAACTCGCGAAAATAAAGGCCGAGACTCTGATCGAGTCTTTGCCTTGGCTGCAGCGTTTTCACCAAAAGGTTGTTGTCGTAAAGTTCGGCGGCAACGCAATGGTCGACGAAGAACTTCAGCGCGCATTCGCTCAAGACATGGCTTACCTGCGCTGGGTTGGCATTCGCCCGGTTGTGGTTCACGGCGGTGGTCCTCAGATTTCTGCGCGGTTGGCCGAGCTCAACATCGAGAATGAATTTCGCCAAGGCTTTCGCGTAACAACCCAAGAATCAATCGGTGTGGTTCGCGATGTTCTGAGAAACGAGATCAGCACACCGCTCGCGCAAATGATTGAGGTCGCCGCTGCAAAGGCGCAGGTGCTCTCAGGCGAAGACGCAAATTTATTTCGTGCAGAGGTGACCAAGCTTGATTCACCCGCTGGGCCGATTGATCTGGGACTCGTCGGTGAAGTTGTGCAGGTGAACCCGCGCATAGTCTTTGAAGCCATCGAGGCTGGGCGCATCCCTGTTATCAGCACCGTGGCACCGGACGCCAGCGGTCAGCTGCTCAACGTGAATGCCGATTTGGCGGCTGCTTCGCTTGCCATCGCGCTCGGA
>CAZDKF010000044.1:0-7605 GCA_964505955.1 uncultured Rhodoluna sp.
GTGCTTGACAGTTTCTTGAATCGCCTTTGCAATTAGGGCAAGATCTTTCGAAGTTGCACTCAAGGTGAAAACAGCATGAGCATCTACCGGCTTGAGCGCGACCATGGCCTCGGTGATAACGCCAAGGGTTCCTTCGCTGCCAACCATGAGCGCCACTAAATCGAAACCGGTGACACCTTTTACGGTTTCGTGCCCGAGGGTGAGAACCTCGCCGTCTGCCATCACAACAGTTAGCTGCCTAACTGCCTCACGGGTCACTCCATACTTTGCGCAAAGCAGACCGCCCGCGTTGGTGGCGATGTTG
This sequence comes from uncultured Rhodoluna sp., assembly GCA_964505955.1. GTDB lineage: Bacteria > Actinomycetota > Actinomycetes > Actinomycetales > Microbacteriaceae > Rhodoluna. Next base: position 305 of record CAZDKF010000044.1, read on the forward strand.
CCGCCGACAGTCGACCAGATTCTGCTTGCCGGGTCTGGCGCGAACCACAGCCCTAGTTTCTGAGCCGCAAGGTTCAGGTCTTGGTTGATTACGCCGGCTTGCACCTTGGCCCAGCGGTTCTCGGTTGAGATTTCGATGATCTTGTTCATCTTTATTAGTGACAGAACAATCTCGCCAGCGCCGCCGATTGCTCCGCCGGCCAGGCCGCTGCCGCCGCCGCGAACAACAACGGGAGTGCTCGAATCGTTGGCAATGCGCATAACCTTGGCGACTTCTTCGGTGCTTGTGGCCTCAACCACGCAGATGGGGTTGTGCGAACTTGTCTTTCCTGAGCGGTCAGATCTGGCTTCGAAGAGGGCGTCTGGGTCGGTTCGCACCGATGAGCCGAGCGCAGCAACTAGCCGATCTAGAACAGAGCCAGATTGTTCGGGTCTAGTGGTCACTGAGTTTCCTTCGCCAAGTTATGCCAAGAATAACGGCTGGCTTGGTCAGAACCGGCATCAGTAGGCTTGATTTTGCACACGCTCACTGAACCGAGCTGACTCAGAAAGGGTCGATTATGAAGCTGATGAGAATCGGAAACGTTGGAGAAGAACGTGCGGCAGTTGCCATTGACGAGTCTCACTACGTAGACATCTCAGACTTGGTTGTCGATATCGATTCAGATTTCTTTCAGTCAGAGAAGTGGTTCGACCTAGAAGCCGACGTGAACAAGCGAATCAGCGAGAATCAGGTTCACGAAATTGCCGGCAAGCGAATCGGTGCACCTTTCGTTAGACCTCATCAGATTATTTGCATCGGTTTGAACTACGCAGATCACGCAAAGGAATCTGGTGCAGAGGTTCCACCAGAACCAATTATTTTCACGAAGGCATCGAACACACTCGTGGGCCCAAATGACACGGTAATTATTCCGAAGAATTCAGAGAAGTGCGACTGGGAGGTCGAGCTCGGCATCGTAATCGGCAAGAGGGCCAAATATCTCTCGAGCCCGGCAGAAGCGGCAGAACACATCGCCGGATACGTTTTGTGCAACGACGTCAGCGAGCGAGAGTTTCAGCTAGAGCGCCAGGGGCAATGGTCGAAGGGAAAGAGTTGTGAAACTTTCAACCCCGCAGGGCCGTGGCTGGTTACTCGCGATGAGTTGAGCGACGTTTCAGATTTGAAGATGTCACTTCTCGTGAACGGTCGAGTCATGCAGAACAGCACTTCGGCACAAATGGTTTTCAAACCTGATTTTTTGGTTTACTACCTAAGCCAGTTCATGGTTCTCGAACCAGGCGATCTAATCAACACCGGCACACCGCCAGGAGTCGGCTTGGGTTTCAAGCCACCGGTCTACCTAAAAGACGGCGACGTGATGCAGCTTGAGATCGAGGGTCTTGGCAAGCAGACCCAAAACGTCGTGAGCTATTCGGGCAACTAGCAGCCCAGAGGTCTTTATCTGCCTGCTAACCCGGCTCGTTCGAACCAGCTGAAGGCCGCAATCGTCCATCCCTGAAGCAACTGGGGTGGCTGGCAGATGCGATTCGAGACACCTATTTCTCTATCGAAGACATCGATGATGAAGCGACTCACGCCCTGTTTCTCGCTGTCATCTGAACGCAGCAACTCTGGGTAAGCACCGATTCGGTCGATTGCACGCATGGTTCGAGAGCCAACCTCAAGAGCTTCTACGTGTGCGCCATGCCTCACGAGTCCGCGGGTGATGAGTGCGGCGTCCACCGGCCAACTGCTGCCGGTGTGATATCCACCGGGTCGATATCTCGCATTCGATTTGCCAAGTGTGCGTATTCCGTTCGGACCCAAGATTTCTGGGTCTGTCACAGAAGTCACCAGAGCGTGCACAAACTCCGAACACGCCGCGTCGGCGAGAATCTCGGAATCTAACAGCCGCCACTGATTGCTCGCTATCGCATCGAGCAATACTTCTTTATCAGCAATCAGACCCAACCCCATTGCGAATCGATCGCCGAGCCACCAACTGTTCAGAAGTTCGCGCTTGATTTCGTTTGCCGCAGCAACCAATTCGCCAGGTGTTAGCTGCCATCGAACTGTTGATGCCCCAGCGATACGCGAAGCAGCCATGAGTGCGTCAAAACTCTGGCTAATGGTTTCAACCGATGCCGTCGAAGATTGAGTTGCAACCTGACCGCTATTGGTCAGATAAGAGTCACCCGAGTCTTTCCAGACCTGATTCAAAATTCCCTTTGCATTTGCGCGATTGCTACGAACGTATCCATTTCCAGATTGCAAGCGAATCAATATCCACTCCGCTGCCTTCTCGGCGCGCTGCGACAGGGTTCGCCCGGCAACTCCTCGGTCGAGAATCGAAGGGTCGTCGCGCTGTAACTCGTCTAGTGCGATTAGCCAAAGCAGAGTTGCATCGACCGATCCGTAATACGGAAACTCCCAGCCGCTTTCGGCTGCGATTCTGGCGGCCTGAGGGTCGCCAACTTCTCGCACCTCGTGTGCGATTCGACCCGGCTCTTCTTCGCTCGCCGAGTTGAACTTTTCGCCCTGATAGGCACCCAGCGCGCAAACAGTGTTGAGCTGCAAGACGGGGTTTTGCTGTTTCAAGAGCGATGAAATGATTAGCGAGTCGCGGCCGAAGAGGCAACGAAAGAGGCCCTGATCGGTTGTGTTCTCGTGGTGTTCAAAAGTGCCCGAGGCAAAAGGCACAACCCAGCCGGCAACACTTCCGCTAGACAGGGCCAGAGCCGTGTTGATGTCTGGTCGAGTTCTTGGATCAAAAACCGGGTCGTCTGGCTGCAGAACCTCTTCGGTCGAAATAATCTCGTCGCCGGCAAGCAGGTCGGCGCTAGGAATGTTTGACATCGTCGCTCCTGCCTTAGCCTCGGCTCTAAAGTTAGTGCATAAGGTATGACGAATAAAACCTAGGAGGCTGCGCCCTTGCACAAAGTCTCGTTCAATCAACTGCAGGTTGCCCGAGTTGACGGCGTCGACCTCGGTGTAATTGCCCAGACTTTCAGCGAAACCGGTTGGTCGAGTTGCTCCGTCAGGTTGCTCAGAAGCTTCACCTGGGATGCGAAACACAGGGCCTTCGAAACTCTCGACACCGAGCTTGTTCAGGGCGAGCCATTGATTGCTGTCTGTGGCCCATACGCAACCGCCGACGCAGCGGCTTTCAATCAAGACCCACAGCAAGATGTCGGATTTCCTGAGCGCGAAGATTACGACGGCGTGCTTTACCTCGTGCACGGTGAACCGCCAGTTGCCGGCGAACGATACCAGGATGCCGCCGGCTGGATTGTTGCAGCGGGCACAGGTATAGACGGCCAAGATCGCTTCGTTGCTCTCGCTCTAGAAAAGAGCAACACCCAACTTGTTCACATGGTGCTAGAAAATGGCGAGCTAGAAATCTCGCTCGTTCTGCCAAAACAGATTTACCCAGTCGAGGCTTGCCACGAGTTGATCGAGTTGCCACAAATGCAAATCACTTCTGGTGCCGGAGATTTGCAAACCGCGCACGCCAAGTTGCGTGAAATTCTCTTGGCTGCGATGCCAGCCAGAGCGCGCGACTATTCGGCACCGCTGATTGTCGACACCTGGGGTTTCGGCACCAACGTGAATCAGGATTTGGTTTCTGCTGTAGCGGCAACTGCAAAAGAATTAGACCTCGAGATTCTCACAATCGACAAGGGCTGGGAGAGAATCGTGGGCGAGTGGCAACCGGGGCCGCATTTTCAAGACGGCTTAGCAGGCCTGTCAGAGATAACCGCAAAGAGCGGCACACGACTTGGCCTTTGGGCTTCGCTCGGCAATGTTGATCCGCAGGCGTCGATCGCCAAGGCACATCCCGATTGGATAGCAACCTGGCGTGGCAAGGTGCAGGTGGTTTCACACAGAACCAGTTCTTTTTGCATGGGTCATGGGCCGGTAATCGACTATCTCTCTGGCGAATTGTCGCACCTCGCAGAGAACGGACTCACCTGGTTGCTGCACGATTTCGAGACTATAAATAGGTGCGACAGCGACAAGCACGATCACCCACAAGGTCTAGGTGAAGACTGGGCGGTTCGCGGTTGGTATCGCCTGATCTCGCAGTTCAGAGAAAACTATCCTGACGTTTGGATCGAAAACTGTTGGAACGGTGGCAAGCCGCTAGACCTGCAGATGCTCGCGCATCACGACACAACCATCGGTGACGATTGGTGCGATGTGCGACACAACGCGGTGGCCAAGGTTGGGCTCGGGCATTACCTTCCGGCGCACTGGTGTTCGAGCTACATGTCTGACCAAAACTCGCTGCCGCTGAAATCTCAGTTGGCAATCTATGCGGTCGGTGGTCCATGGATTCTGATGGGCGACATTCCGAACTGGTCAACCGAGAAGTTGACGCTGGCAAAGAGCGTCATGGGTGTCTACAAGACTTGGCGACCTCTGTTTGCTTCGGGTTCGGTTGGCTGGGCGGCAATTACCGGCTGGAAGCCCGATTCAAGATGGCGAGCCGATCAAGAAGTTTTGGCTATTTCTTTTGTTCACCCGTCTGGCAAAGAACTAATGGCCTGTGTCATCACCGAGCCGTTGGCAAACAAAGAACTCATCTGGCACCCGGTTCATGAAGGTGCCATGAGAATCGTCAACGAATTCACGGGCGAGTCAACCGACTACACCGCAAGTGAAGTTCGTGCAGGCATAGCCATTCCTGCTTCGGTCGCCGACGGGCATCTATTTAGTGCAGTGCTAGTGTGGTGAAATGCGAGCATCAAAGTGGATTGCCATCACGGCAGGCGTTCTTGTTCTAGGTATTTCTGGCGCAGCCCTGGCTGCCGGTTCCTACGTTTACACCTCAGGAACAGTTCAACCGTGTGCCATCAATGAAGACGATGTCGCCAACAAGCCGGAATCTTTCTTCACACCGGGTAAAGATAACGGGCCCTTTCCTGGGGCTGGCTGGGATAAGTGGATTGGCTACGACCTAAGCCCCTGGTGGATGACCGAAGCAAAATACGATGCTGTAGAGATTCCAGTCGAAGAGAACATAGTTCTTTCGGCCTGGTGGATTGTTCCAGAGGTCTCAAACGGCAAGACCGTAATTGTCACCCACGGATTTGGAACTTCACGCAGAGACTTCAACACCCTTCTTCCTTCGGCCATGTTGGTGAAGAAGGGATTCAACGTTCTGCTCGTAGACTCTCGTGATACCGGTGAATCAACCTGCACCGACGGTCGTCACTCAGCAGGTCAAGAAGAATCGACTGACCTTGCGGTTGTTGCCGATTGGTTGGTTGCAAACAAAGCCATCAAACCGGCGTCTCTTGGAATGTATGGAGTTTCTGGTGGCGCAGTTGCCACTTCGCTGCTTCCGGCAAAGACCGAAAACGTTTCGGCGTTTGCTATGGAAGGAACTATCTTCGATTTCAATTCGGCTGCAACCAAAGAAGTTGAATTTCAAGGCTACCCAGGATTTTTGTGGCAGCTCGCTCTGTTTTCAGCGCAAGTCTTTTACGGAGTTAATCTGACCGAGACTTCGGTGACTCAGGGCATCGATGCGGCTGGTTCGCGGCCGATGCTTATCCTGCACGGAGATATCGATCAGCGACTGCGTTACCAATCTTCGGTTGACTTCTATGAATACGCCAAGAAAGTAGGAGCAAACATCACATTTGAAACTTTCGAGGGTGCCGATCACACAGAGGGAATGCTCACCGAAACTGAGCGCTACGCTTCTTCGCTGACCGAATTTTTTGACAAGTCACTCACCAATTAGTCGCGACTTCGAATTGCCAGCCTAAAAGTGGATTCACTCAATCGTCACGAGGATTACGGCCAAGAGTCACTAGACGAGACCCACCTTCTGGCAGACCCGATCGAACAGTTCAAGCAGTGGCTGGTCGAGGCCGAGCTGGCTGGCATTTATGAACCAAATGCGTTTGTGCTCGGCACCGTTGACGAGCAGCATCAATCGCGCTCACGAACGGTTTTGCTCAAGGGCGTCGATGAGCGCGGATTCTTCTTCGCGACAAATTACCTTTCACGAAAGGGGGAGGCTTTGGTCGCAAACCCCAGTGTCAGCGCGGTTTTTGGCTGGTATTCGATGTATCGCCAGGTGCTTATCCAAGGATTTGCCGAGCGGGTAGACCCCGGTGAATCAGACGACTATCACGCTTCTCGCCCGCACGACTCACAGGTTGCGGCCTGGTCGAGTCAACAATCACAGCCAATCGATAACCGCACAGCACTCGATGCTCAATTTGAAGCTGCGCTGTCACGCTTTAAAAATTCCGAAGTACCTCGACCCGACTATTGGGGTGGCTACCGAATTGTCGCAACGCGCATCGAATTTTGGAAGGGCCGCTCAAATCGAATGCACGATCGCATCGAGTTTGTTCGCACGCGTGATGCCGATGGCAAATTTTCTGAGTGGCAGGTTCAACGACTTCAGCCGTAGGGCTGAGTTAGATTGCGCTTCGTCTAAGAGTGCTGATGCGGATAATCTTTAGGCATGTTGATTGCAGGATTAGATTTGGCCGCAGAGCCTAAGGGCACAGCGCTCGCTCTAATCGACTGGTCAGAAAAAAGTGCCGCTCTCGTTCAACTTGACGTTGGTGTAACCGATGATCAAGTTGTCAGCAACTCGCGTGACGCTGTCAAACTTGGCATAGATTGCGCGCTGGGGTGGCCGCTGGAATTCGTTGAATTTGTTAATCTTCATTCTCGCGGCACGAATGACGTCAGTGGCGACATCGTTTGGCGCAGACGCATGGCATATCGCGAAACCGATCGAGTAGTTCGTGAATTCACGGGTCGTTGGCCACTGAGTGTTTCAACCGATCGACTCGGACTTACCGCAATGCGTTGTGCGGGGCTACTCTCAAAGTTGCAGGCGGATGGCGCTGATGTTAATCGTGCTGGCGAAGGCAAAATAGTAGAGGTTTACCCAGCTGCAGCGCTTCGTCTTTGGGGTTTTGAATCGACCGGCTATCGAAACTCTGCAGAACTGCGTGCAAGCTTGCTGCAACAAATGCAGCTGGCTGCCCCCTGGTTTAACCCCTTTGAATTCGCCGAGTTGATGGTGGAATCTTGCGACGCCTTCGATGCCGTGATTGCTTGCTTCTCTGCTCGTTCGGCTCAACTTGGCCACTCGACTCGCCCACCGCTAGAGCTGCGAGAGCAAGCGAGCCTTGAGGGCTGGATTGCGCTTCCTACCGGGTCGATTGCGTTGCTCTCTCAGCCGTCTTAGGTCAACTGCCGTGACGGCACGATCCGCCCTCCGCTGCCTAATCAGGCAAATTATCACGACTCAATAACAACTGGGGTTAGTCGGCAGTTCGCGG
>CAZDKF010000045.1:0-7560 GCA_964505955.1 uncultured Rhodoluna sp.
TCGATTGCGTTGCTCTCTCAGCCGTCTTAGGTCAACTGCCGTGACGGCACGATCAGCCCTCCGATGCCTAAACAGGCAAATTATCACGACTCAATAACAACTGGGGTTAGTCGGCGGTTCACGGCTTGCCTTGTGCTACTTTCATCTCAAATTCAGTCAATCGTTTGACTAAATTGAGAGGGAAACATGAAGCACGCAACGCTAGCCGACGTGGCAAAGGCCACCGGGGTGTCTGTTTCGCTTGTTTCGTTAGTGCTTTCGGGCAAAGCGGCCAAACGCTGTTCCCCAGCCGTGGAGGCAAAAATCAAGAAGGCCGCAAAAGATCTTGGCTATAGAGCTAACCGATTAGCGAGATCTCTCAAGGAGCAGCAAACCAGAACCTTGGGGATGCTAAGCATCGAAGTTGCGACTACGCCTTACGCAGGCCAATTATTGTCGGCGGCCCAGAAGACCGCCCGGTCTCACGATTATGAACTCTTATTTGTTGAAGTTGAAAACAATGCGAAGTCGATTGAAGAAGCCTTCGGTCTCTTGGCAGAACACCAAGTTGTTGGAACTCTAATCGCCGCCTACTTTCACTCCGAAGTGAAGCTTCCAAAAACGACCCCCAAGAACTTAGTTCTTGCCAACTGCATTTCAAACGCAAATAAAGGCAAGTACCCCACAATAATTCCGGCTGAGTACTCGTCTTTTATGCAGTCTCTCAAATTACTTGGGATTGCCGGACACAAGCACGTGGGACTCATTATTGATGAAGTTGAATGGCCTGCTGTTGAAGGACGAACAAAAGCATTCATCGATGCGGCCCAGAACTTCGGCTGGATCCGTGCAAATGAGCGAATCTACAAATGCGCAAACACAAACGCCGAGAGTGGCTACAGGGCAACTCTCGAGATGATGTTGCGCGATCCAGAGATAACCGCAATTGCTTGCTACAACGACCCACTAGCAATGGGTACCTATCAGGCTCTAAAGGAACTAAAAATCAGCATCCCTGCTCAGGTGTCTGTTGTTGGTTTCGACGACCTGGAATTGATTTCCGGCGGTTTGCGCCCCGGATTAACCACAGTCAGATTGCCTCATTACCAAATGGGGCGGGAAGCTGTGGAACAACTCATCCGAATCTGCGAGGAGAAAGATGAGAGCCCAATGAATGTAGTTGAAATCCAAGGGGAACTCGTGGTGCGGGATTCTGTTTCAGTGCCTAGAAACACTTCAGCCAGCTATTCAACGTCAATGGATTCAGCTCGATCTAATCAAGAAGAGGAAAAATGATAAAAACAACTAGGGTTTTGCTAGCTGCATCATTGGCTGGCGTGCTCGCAATTACAGGTTGTGCTCCAGCAACCAACTCGGGTGAACCCGTGAAGGTATCAATGTGGTCACACGCTGCTGGAAACGACCAAGAAATTGCAACCGTAAAGGAAGCAATTACCGACTTCAACGCAAGCCAAACCGCGTATGAGGTTGTTCTCGAGGAATTCCCACAGGAGTCTTACAACGACTCTATTGCTGCAGCTGCAGCTTCGAATTCTCTTCCTTGCATTATCGACGTTGATGGACCAATCATGCCGAACTGGGCATGGTCAGGTTACATGCAGCCGTTGAAAATTAGCTCCGCACTTGAGGATTCACTAATCGATGGTGCCAAGGGCTACTACAACGGAGAGCTTTACTCGGCAGGTGCCTGGGATGCTGCTCTGGGAATGCTAGTTCGCAAGTCAACTTTGGAAAAGGTCGGCGCTCGTATTCCGACCGTCTCTGAGCCATGGACATTAGCTGAATTTGATGGGCTACTAAAGGCTGTTGACGCAACCGGTGATTACGATTACGCAATCGACTGGGGCAACGGCTGGACCGGTGAGTGGTACCCATACGCTTACAGCCCGATCATGCAGAGTTTCGGTGGAGACCTTATCAACCGAGACAACTTCGAAAGTGCTGATGGTGTTATCAACTCAGACAAGTCGGTAGCGTTCGGCAACTGGTTCGGTTCGACTTTCTCGAAGGGCTACGCAAACCCAGCTCAGACTGGTGACCGCACCGAATTCATTGCTGGAACCATCGGAATCCAATACAACGGCAACTGGGCTGTAAAGGATGCCTTGGAAGCACTGGGTGATGACCTACTAATCGTTCCACCACCAAACTTCGGAAGTGGACCAAAGATTGGTGCTGGATCATGGCAGTTCGGCGTCTCGTCAACTTGTGAGAACGCCGAGGGTGCAAACCAGTTCATTGAGTTCATCCTTCAGGACAAGTACATCGTTGCATTTGCAAACCGCATTGGTCTGATTCCTGCCACCGCTACCGCGGCAGCAGAGGTTCCAAACTATGCACCAGGTGGACCATTTGCGATTTTCGTTGAACTATCGAACCAATTCTCGGTTCTTCGCCCACCAACACCTGCCTATCTGAAGATTTCAACAATCTATGAGAAGGCGGTTGCTGACATCATCAACGGTGCCAACGCAAAACAAGCGTTAGACGCGGCTGCTGATGAAATCGATGCTGATCTAGTAGACAACAACTTCTACAAATAAGATCAGGCGTCTAAGTTAAGTCTCGGGGGTGTGGTTTCACCGCACCCCCGAGGCACTTATTCAAAGGAAGTTTCTTGGTATCTCTAAATAACTTGAACCGAAAACTTTTCGGGCGCAGCCTAAAAACTAGATCGGCTAGGGCCGGCTTCCTTTTTGTTTTTCCAGCAGTCTCAATGATGCTGCTCTTTCTCGTGACACCAGTCATTTTGGCCTTTTCCTTGGGCTTCACAAATGCAAAGTTTGCAAGTCCGAACGAACCTTCGTTCATCGGCATTGAAAATTTCACCGAAATGCTTTCTCTCGGCCAAGTTACCGTTGAGGCCGATCCAAATGATGAAAACGTGGCTTACGACAATCTTCGAGAATTCACAAAGCCTTCGAACGCCTCGCCATACGCGGGCATGCAGATTTTGTCGGAGAGCTACAGTTCAGACGGCACAGAGGCGAACTTCACCGTTGCCGGAGATGCGCTGTTCTGGAAATCGCTCTTCAACACTCTCGTTTTCGCGGCTGTCATTGCACCCCTACAGGGCGGACTAGCTTTAGCGCTTGCGCTCTTGATCAACTCCAAGATCAAGGGAAAGGTCTTTTTTAGAACGGTTTACTTCATTCCTGTGGTGACATCCATGGTCGTCGTCTCGATTTTGTGGATTTTCTTTTATCAAAAAGATGGCCTGGCAAATGTGATTCTTGACGCATTGATTCCTGGGTTTGAACCGGTTTCGTTCCTTACCAGCCCAGATTTGGCTCTGCCCGCGATCATCTTCATGTCGGCCTGGCAAGCGGTCGGCTTCCACATGATTATCTGGCTAGCCGGACTCCAGACAATACCCGCGGAGCTCTACGAAGCCGCAAGAGTAGATGGTGCCAACAACTGGCAACAGTTTAAAGCGGTCACCTGGCCCGGGCTGAGAACTACTTTTGTTTTTGTCTTGATCATCATTTCGATTCAGGCGATGGGTGTGTTTACTCAGATAAATGTCATGACCCAGGGTGGTCCGCTAGATTCAACAACCACGTTTGTCTTTCACATCTTTAGAGAGGGATTCCGAAAGAACGACATTGGCTACTCCTCGGCACTGGCAATCGTGTTCTTTGTGATTGTTGTAACTATCTCTGCTATTCAGCGTCGGCTCACGAGAGATAAGGATTGAAAATGAAGAAGAAATTCTCACTCGGTCTATCCATTCAGTATGGATTCGCAATTTTCTTCATGCTGCTCTTCAGCCTCCCACTGTTATTCATGATTTCGTCAAGCTTCAAAGACCCACAGGCAATATTCGCAGACGTCAAGTCGTGGCGAGCATTTTTTCCTGTGGGAGACGTCAACTTTGATCAGTATCTTGGTGTCTTTGATCGACTTCCTCTGTGGCAGTTTCTCTTCAACTCCATTTTCATTTCAGCCGTTGTTGTTGTGCTCGGCCTCTTTGTGAATAGTTTGGCTGGCTACGCAATTGCTCGCCTTAAGTTCAGAGGTCAAAACATCATTTTGGTTGGATTGATTGCCACACTTGTGATTCCATTTGAAACGATTGCGATGCCGCTATTAGTTTTGGTGAATTCACTTCCACGAATCGGTTTCGAGAACGGCTCACTTGAACTGACGACGGGCTGGCTGAATACCTATCTAGTGCAGATTGCGCCATTTATCGCGTGGGGATTCTCGATCTTCCTGTTTGTTCAATACTTCAAGACGATTCCAAAGGAACTCGATGAGGCTGCGCTTATCGATGGCGCTAGTTTCTTTTCAATTTACTGGCGAATAATTGTTCCGCTGGCCGGGCCAGCATTTGCGACCAGCGCTATCTTGAGTTTCCTTGCGATTTGGAATGCGTATCTCTGGCCGGTCATGGTGGTTCAAACCGAAGCTCTTCGAACGGTTCAGGTTGGACTCGACTACTTCTGGGCGTCAACAAGTGAAGAGGGAACCCAATGGGGCGAAATCATGGCCTACTCAACTCTCATCACGGTGCCCATAATTATCGTGTTTGTCATTTTCCAGCGGTCCTTTGTAGCCTCTGTTGCCTCATCAGGAGTGAAAGGATAGATCGTTGCTAAAACTAAATGATTCTTGGGTTTGGGATAGTTGGTATGCATTTGACGGCGAAAAGCATCACGCTTTTTTTCTGAGAGCGTCAAGAGGACTTAGAGATCCGCACAGACGCCATCGACACCCTTTCGTTGGGCACGCGGTCTCGGATAACTTGAGGGATTGGGAGATTCTGCCAGATGCCTTGGCCATCAGTGACTCACCGGCATGGGACTCGTGGACCACGTGGACTGGAAGCGTCACGAAAGACGAATCTGGGCTCTGGTGGATGTTCTACACTGGCACCTCTCGCGAAGACGGCGGCGACATTCAGCGAGTGGGCGCCGCCACCTCTAAGGATTTAATTACCTGGGAAAAACTTCCCGGTCCCTTTACCGAAGCCGATCCCGCACTCTACGAAAAGCTCGACTACGACCTTTGGCACGATGAAGCTTGGCGTGATCCCTGGGTTTTCAAGCACGACGACCTTTGGCACATGATTGTGACGGCGAGGGGGCTAACCGGAGACAAGTATGGTCGTGGTGTTGCCGGGCATGCTACTTCGAAAGACCTGACGAATTGGAAAGTTCATGAGCCTTTAACCAAGACCGAGAGTGGTTTTGGACAAATGGAAGTGATCCAAATTCAGGAAATTGACGGTGTTCCAACCATGCTCTGGTGCTGCGGCCCTCGTGAACTCACTGAAGAAATGCGCGCTAAGTTTCCTCACGGAGGAATGTTCTCCACTACCGGTCCGAGCCTTCTTGGCCCATTCGACCCTAATAATGCGGTTTGGTTTCCTCACGAGACGCTATACGCGGCTAGGGCTGTAAAGCACCAAAACAACTGGTATCTCTTGGGATTTATTGGAGGGCCAGACGACGATTCCTTCGGAGGCTACATTTCAGACCCGATTCCGATTCAAAACAACGGAAAAGGATTGATTCCAAAGAATTAGACCTAAAACTGCGCAAGCTTCTTGAATCGAAAAAGCGTTATACAAGAGTTCAGCAATTCGGGAAGTCACTGGCAATTTAGACTTGACTGCACGATGCAGAAAAAAGTAGCACTTGCAACCAAACACGGCAAGCTCGCGCAAATTGCACCAGCTTTTGAAACGCTTCGTGATTGGCAAATTGAACTTGTCGAGATAGACACAGATGTTTACGGCACATTCAGCGGTGAGGTGCCGCGCTTGCTGACGCCAAGAGACGCTGCTATTGAAAAGGCGAGAGCCGGTGCGTTGCATGCTGGCTACGACTTCGGAATCGCGAGTGAAGGCAGCATCGGCCCACACCCGCAAATTCCATTCATCAACTCTGATTTTGAGATCATGGCGTTCGTAGATCTAAAGAATGACTTTGCTCTTGTTGAGATGTTGGTTTCGCCTCAGGTACAGGCTTATGCATCGACAGTGAATCGCGATACTAATCTCGACGACGTGATTGCGAAACTCGATTTGCCAATCCACGCGGCAAACGTTGTTGTGACTATCAGTGGAGAGCGGCACTTCATAAAAGGTATTCATGTGCCAGAAAAGTTTCGAAGAGTTGTTGCCGACGCCCTAGATCAATCAGCCACCGTCGAAGTCGAGAACGACTTTCGGGCCATGAGTTCGCCGAGTCGCCAGGCCAACATCGGTGCTTTGGCTGAAAAGCTCGCTGCTCGAATCGGCAGCCACTGCCCGGCCTGCAATCAAATCGGCTGGGGAAGCTCGGGCTTTGAATACGGCCTGCCTTGCAGCGGTTGCTCAGAAATCGTTGCTTCTGTGGCACATTCAGAAAAACTGGGATGCGTATCCTGCGACCACTCTGAGCTTCGTTCGCTGGGTCGTGACTCTGTCGACCCTGCCCGCTGTGAGTGCTGCAACACTTAGTTAGATTAGAAGCGATGAGAAACGACGACGTGCAAGCGGCTGCGCAAGCCCTAATTGACGGTCACTTGGTGGCTTTTGCAACCGAGACTGTTTATGGCCTTGGCGCAGATGCCACAAATTCTGAGGCGGTCGAAAAGATTTTTGCGGCAAAGGGCCGGCCCAAGGATCATCCACTGATTGTGCACGTGAGTTCAGTCAAATCCGCTCTTCAGTGGGCCGATGAGGCTCCTAACTATGTGGGCAAACTGGCAGAAAACTTTTGGCCCGGCCCGATGACTCTTGTATTCAAACGCTCGCCTTTGGCAACCGACAACATAACCGGAGGTCAAGAAACGGTTGGAGTGCGCGTGCCGAGCCACCCGATTGCACAAGAACTACTGGCAGCCTTCGAACTTCTCGGCGGCAGGGGCGTTGCGGCTCCAAGCGCAAATCGATTCGGCAAGGTCTCGCCAACGACAAGCGAAGCGGTTCGGCAAGAGCTCGAGCAACATCTCAGCGCTGACGATTTGATTCTCGACGGTGGTCAGAGTTCGGTTGGAATCGAGTCGACGATTATCGATTGCACATCTGACCTTCCTCAAATTCTTCGACTCGGCGCAATCACCGCTTCGATGATTTCTGCAGCTACTGGTTTGCAACTGAAGAACGACGCGCCTGAAATTCGCGTGAGTGGATCGCTCGAGTCTCACTACGCACCGACTGCAAAGTTGATTTTGAATCAGACCACAGAAGTCGGCGATGGCTTGATTGCGCTACACAGTTTTCAAACCCCTAGCGGAGCCATTCGACTTGCGGCACCGGTGACAACTGAAGAGTATGCAAACCAGCTCTACCTAGCCCTTCGTAAGGCTGACGAGCTCGGCTTGTCGAGAGTGATCGCCATCACACCCGACGGCGATGAGTTGTCTGAAGCAATCAACGATCGGCTGATGCGCGCAAGCCACAAGAGTTAGGGTCTGAACCTTATCTTTTTGGCGTCCATAATCACACGGATGCGCGCTACCGATGACTTGCCCATGCCGTGCAGAGCGAGTAGCTCATCCAGAGAGATTTTGCGCAGGTCTGAGACTTTGTAGAGTTTGGCGTTTACCAGCGCACGCCGGGCCGGCCCC
>CAZDKF010000046.1:0-7540 GCA_964505955.1 uncultured Rhodoluna sp.
GTCCTGAAGAAGTTACCGACATGCAGCGCACCGTAAAGGGCGAGGTAATTGCCTCGACTTTCGACCGCCCTGCAGAAGATCACACAACAGTTGCCGAATTGGCAATCGAGCGCGCAAAGCGCTTGGTTGAGCTTGGTCACGACGTTGTCGTGCTACTCGACTCAATCACTCGTCTCGGCCGTGCATACAACCTGAGCGCTCCGGCCTCTGGTCGAATTCTTTCTGGTGGCGTTGACTCTGCAGCTCTTTATCCACCGAAGCGTTTCTTCGGTGCTGCGAGAAACATCGAGGATGGCGGTTCGCTAACCATCCTTGCGACGGCTCTTGTTGAGACCGGTTCGAAGATGGACGAAATCATTTTCGAAGAGTTCAAGGGAACCGGAAACATGGAGCTTCGTTTGTCTCGCGCACTTGCAGACAAGAGAATCTTCCCGGCTGTCGATGTCAACGCTTCTGGAACCCGTCGCGAAGAAATTCTGATGGCACCAGACGAGACCAAGATCATTTGGAAGCTTCGTCGCGCACTTGCCGGACTCGACCAGCAGCAGGCCCTCGAGTTGGTTCTAAACCGACTCAAGGAAACCTCGAGCAACGTTGAGTTCTTGATGCAGGTTCAGAAGTCGATGCCGATTCCGTCAGGTTCAGACCAGGACTAACAATTGCTCGACTCGGTACAGCCTCTTCTAGCGGAGCACCTCGCACTTCAGACCCAGTTGTCTGAGGCGAGCGTGCACGCGAACCCTGCCTTGGCGAAGAAACTCAATCGTCGCTATGCAGAGCTTGGCGCAATTGTGGCGGCCTACAACTCGGTGGTTACCCTCACCGACGACCTAGCCGCAACTCGCGAACTCGCAAAAGAAGATGAGTCATTTGCCGACGAGGTGCCAGCCTTAGAAGAGAAGCTGGTTGCCGCAACCGAGAAGCTTCGCCGCCTATTGATTCCTCGCGACCCAGACGATGGTCGCGACGTGATCATGGAAATCAAGGCCGGCGAAGGTGGCGCTGAATCAGCGCTATTCGCTGCCGACCTGCTTCGCATGTACATTCAGTACGCCAACTCGAAGGGTTGGAAGACCGAGATTCTCGACAAAAACGAGTCAGACCTCGGCGGTTACAAAGACGTGCAGATTGCAATCAAGTCGAACACCACCGACCCTGCTCAGGGTGTCTACGCGCACCTCAAGTACGAGGGTGGCGTTCACCGTGTTCAGCGTGTTCCGGTTACCGAGACCCAGGGGCGAATTCACACCTCTGCCGCCGGAGTTCTTGTTTTTCCTGAGGTTGATGCGCCAGAAGAAGTCGAGATCAGCCAGAACGACCTTCGCATCGACGTTTATCGTTCGAGCGGCCCGGGCGGTCAGTCGGTTAACACAACAGACTCTGCCGTGCGAATCACTCACCTTCCAACCGGAATCGTCGTTTCGATGCAGAACGAGAAGTCGCAGCTGCAAAACCGCGAGGCCGCAATGCGCGTTCTTCGCGCTCGAATTCTCGCAGCGCAGCAAGAGGCCATTGACGCCGAGCAGTCTGCGGCCAGAAAGTCTCAGGTCAAATCGGTCGACCGCAGCGAGCGAATTCGCACATACAACTTTCCAGAGAACCGAATCGCAGATCACCGCACCGGTTACAAGTCTTACAACCTAGATCAGGTCATGGATGGCGCTCTTGAGCCGGTGGTTCAATCGGCCATTCAGGTTGACGAAGAAGCGCGACTAGCCGCACTCGGCGCTGAAAAGTAAAAGGCAAACCCGATGGGTGAGGTTTTACTGCGAGACGTTGTTGCTCACGCTGCCGAAAAGTTTGCGAGTGCTGGCATCGAAGCTGCGCAGGTCGACGCAGAACTAATCGCGGCTCACATTTTGAACTTTAGTCGCGGCGAAGTTCAAGCGGCCATGCAGACCGGCTTTGCCCTGAACGAAGACCAGGCAAAGAATTTCGCAGAGTTCAGTGCTCGCCGATTCACGCGCGAGCCCCTGCAGCACATCACAGGGTTTGCCTACTTCAGACAATTGCAACTCTCGGTAGGCAGAGGTGTTTTCGTTCCTCGACCAGAAACCGAAACGGTTGCGCAAATCGCAATCGATGAACTTCGCGCGAGCCAACTCGCTAACCCGATAGCGGTTGACCTCGGCACCGGCTCGGGAGCAATCGCACTTGCGATGCACACCGAAGTTGCCAAGGCACAGGTTCACGCCGTCGAATTGTCGCCCGAAGCTTTCGCATACACCTCTGCAAACTTCGAGCGGTATCCGGGTGCAAATTTGGTTCTCGGTGACATGGCCGATGCATTCAATTCGCTGAATGGTTCGGTCTCGGTTGTGATCTCGAATCCTCCATACATTCCAGTCGACATGGTGCCGATCGACCCAGAGGTTCACCTCTTCGACCCGAAGCTCGCGCTCTACGGTGGCGATGATGGTCTCGACCTGATTCGAGTTGTGGCTACCACCGCCAGCCGCCTGCTAGTCGACGGCGGCCTGTTGATCATCGAGCATGCCGACACCCAGTCGGCTGCGGTCTGTGAATTACTATTGGCAGAGGGGTTTGACCGAGTCGAAGCCCACAAAGATTTGACTGGCAGCGATCGAGCGGTTTCGGCTCGAAAGAGCTAGCGAAAGGTGGCGACGATGCAGAGACTTTACGACTGCGCTGTTGACACCGACCTTCTCACCGGCATGCGGCTCGCGAAAATTGCACTTCAGCGCGACGAACTGGTTGTCTTGCCGACCGACACGGTTTATGGAATTGCCGCAAACGCCTTCTCGCACAAGGGAGTCAAAGCTCTGCTTGATGCAAAGGGTCGCACGGCGCAATCACCGCCGCCGGTGCTCATCTCGAACATGAGCCAACTCGATGCGCTAACCGAGTTTGTTCCTCAGATTGCACGGTCGCTTGCCAACACTTTCTGGCCCGGTGCGCTAACCATGATCTTGAAGGCGCAACCGTCGCTGCAGTGGGATCTCGGTGAGACCAAGGGAACAGTCGCGTTGCGAATGCCAGATCACAAAATCGCGCTAGCCCTGCTAGAAGAGACGGGGCCGCTAGCGGTTTCTAGCGCAAATCTAACCGGCGAATCGGCAGCAACCACCTGCCAGCAAGCCGAAGGTTATCTCGGTGCAAGTGTCTCTGCCTATCTCGACGGCGGGCCATCACCAAAGGGTGAGGCCTCGACAATTCTCGACCTAACCTCCATTTCAGAAACCGTAGTTGATGGCGAAGTTGTAACCAACGGCAAGATTCGCATCGTGCGAATCGGTGCGCTAAAGAAGGCCAAACTCAAGACCGTGGTTGGCGACTTATTCGAGGTTCAGAAGTAATGCGCGCCTATCTTCTCGTTGCACTTATCAGCGCTCTGGTGACGTTTGCACTCACCTGGGTGACTCTAAAGATTTCACACCGTTACAAGCTCTACCCGCAGATTCGCGCGCGAGACGTTCACACCAAACCAACACCTCGACTCGGTGGAGTAGCCATGTTTGGCGGATTCGTTGTTGCGTTGGCCGCTGCTGGAGCTCTCGGTTGGTTCAAAAGCGTTTTTGCCGAACCGGTTCAGATAATTGCAATCGTCGCGGCGGCATTCATGATTACCCTGATCGGTTTTCTCGACGACCTCTATGACCTCGACTGGACGCTCAAGTTGGCGGGCCAGTTTGCGGTCGCTGGCATTTTGGCCTGGCAGGGTGTGCAGATAATCTCGTTGCCAATCGCGGGCCTAACCATCGGTAGCTTCGGCACATCCCTGGTTGTCACCGTCTTTCTAACTGTCTTGGTCATGAACGCGGTTAACTTCATCGACGGCTTGGATGGGTTGGTCAGCGGCGTGGTGCTCATCGGAACGCTCGTGTTTTTCGTTTACAGCTACCTGCTGGCGCAAGAGACGTCTCCTTCGAACTACTTCAACCTCGCATCACTGCTCTCTGCGATTGTCATCGGCATGTGTGTGGGTTTCTTGCCGCTCAACTGGCGACCGGCCAAGATTTTCATGGGCGATTCTGGCGCGATGCTTTTGGGTCTACTTATGGCAACATCGGCGCTAACGGTCACCGGTCAGATCGACCCGCACATGGCTGGCAAAGAAGATCTGCTACCGGCCTTCATTCCACTGATTCTGCCGTTGGCAATTTTGGTGCTGCCGCTGCTTGATTTCACGCTTGCCGTTCTTCGCAGGCTCAGGGCCGGCAAGTCACCTTTTGCCGCAGATCGCCAGCACATTCATCACCGACTGCAAGACCTTGGCCACAGCCACGTTGGTTCGGTTTTTGTCTTTTACATCTGGACGGCGCTCATTTCTTTGAGTTGCCTGATGTTTTTCTTTTTGCCGCTTCAGGGCATCGCGCTGTTTGTTATTTTGGGAACCATTGCAGCGAGCACATTCACTCTCTGGCCAATAGTTCAAAAACGCAGAGGAGCGAAAAGTGAGCAGTCCCATTGAGAAGTTGTTTGCGACAATCCTGAAGCAGGGCGCCCTGCTAATAGGAGTGATTGCCGCTGTGGGCGGGCTCATCGGCTATCTGGTGGCCTCAACCAACGGGCTGGTGAGTGCCCTGATTGGTGCAGCCATGGCCTTCGTCTTCGTTTCGATGACCGCGCTTTCTGTTTGGCTCGGTGGCAAGCTATCGCTCGGCGGATTCTTCGGTGTCGTTCTCGGTGGCTGGATCGTGAAATTGCTCGGCTTTATCGCTTTGGTTGCCACGCTCAGAGGAGCTGATTTTATTGTCGGCCCGGTGCTCTTCGGAAGCGTTGTGGTCTCAATTTTGGGCAGTCTGGCACTTGATGCGGTGGCTTTCACAAAGGCCCGCATTCCAACCTTCGAGCCAAAGTAAACAAAGGCTGAGAATAAGGCCCAGTGCGCTACAAACCGCAATTTTGCCCGATTTTATGCTGTTAGGATATTCGAAACCAGCCTGCCGTAAGCCCAAAAAGCTTGCCCCGACTCAGGAGAACACCGCCGTTGATTAACGCTCTTTCCCTGCTAACCCAGGCAGCATATGCCGAGGCTTCAGACGGTGGATTCAGCGCCCCTTCAATCGACGAGTTTTATCCGCAGGTAATTGCTTTCCAAGGCACCTGGTTTGAGCTAGACCGCATCATGCTCATCCGTCTACTGGTGATGACAGCCCTAATCGTGCTCTTCTGGCTTTGGTCTTCAAAGTTCAAAAAGTCCTACAAGAACAACATTCTCGTACCCTCGCGCTTTCAGTTGATGGGTGAAATTTCTCTCAACTTCGTTCGCAAGAACATCGCTCACGAACAGCTTGGCGAAAAAGATGGCGAACGCTTTTTGCCGCTGCTTACCACAATTTTCTTCTTGATTCTGGGCATGAACATAACCGGAATCATTCCTTTCTTGAATATCGCTGGAACCTCGCGAATCGGTTTGCCAATTGTGCTTGCGGCTGTGGCTTACGTAACTTTCATTTACGCCGGTGTGCGAAGACACCGCTTCAAGTTCTTCACTGCCAACCTGTTTCCTGCAGGCGTTCCAAAGCCGTTCTACATCTTGGTGACGCCGATCGAGTTCTTGTCGACCTTCATTTTGCGCCCGGTAACCCTAGCTCTTCGTCTCACAATGAACATGATTGCCGGCCACCTTCTGCTCGTGCTCTGTTTCTCGGCGACCCAGTTCTTCTTCTTCAACGCCGATGGTTTCTTCAAACTCTTCGGTGCGGGAACATTTGTCTTCGGATTTGCCTTTACTGTGTTCGAGATCTTGGTCTCGTTCTTGCAGGCATATGTTTTTACTCTTCTAACCACGGTCTACATTCAGTTGGCCTTGGCAGATGAGCACTAAGGGCTAGCAACCGCTAGTTCAAAACCACGGAAGGAAATAACAAGTGGACGTAAACAACATCGCAGAACTATCTGGAAACATCGCAGTAGTGGGCTACGGCCTTGCAGCAATCGGCCCAGGCATTGGTGTGGGTCTAGTAGTTTCAAAGACCATCGAGTCAATCGCTCGCCAGCCTGAGCTTGCATCAAAGCTTCAGGTCACCATGTGGCTAGGTATCGCCTTCACCGAAGCGCTAGCGCTTATCGGTCTTGCAACACCATTCATCTTCGTCTAATCGCTAGGAAACCAACAACATGATTTCAAGCATTATCGTCGCGGCAGCGGAGGGTGAGGCAAAAAACCCACTCCTTCCGGCTATCTACGACATTGTCTGGTCTTCGGTTGTTTTCGCCATTCTTTTGGTCTTCTTCTGGTTCAAGGTTCTTCCGAACTTCAAGAAGAACCTCGACGCACGAACCGAAGCGATTGAGGGTCGTCTAGCGGCCGCAGAAAAGGCGCAAGCCGAAGCTGCAGCGAAGACTGCCAACATCGAAGCTGAGCAGGCAGCTGCTCGCGCGGATGCTTCACAGATTCGTGACGAGGCTCGCGCCGAAGCAGCTGTTATCGGAGTCGAGATCAAAGAGGCAGCTCAGGCAGAAGCAGCACGCTTGATTGCGTCAGCGAAGGCACAGATCGAAGCCGAAACCCAGGCCGCGCTAGTTTCTTTGCGCGCCGAGGTTGGTTCTCTGGCAGTTGACCTCGCATCAAGCGTGGTTGGCGAAAGCCTCAAGAACGACAAGTTGGCGGCCAACGTTGTCGACTCGTTCTTGGCCGAGCTAGAGACAAAGAAGAAGTAACCATGGCAAGCGCAACCAGACAGTCGACAGCCAAGGCAATGGTGGCCCTCAAGCCACTGCTCGCCAAGGCAGACATCAAGTTCGCAGAAGAGTTGTTCACTCTCGGTGCGGTTCTCGCATCTAGCGCACAACTTCGCGGCATCCTTTCAGATCCTTCCGCTGACAAAGATGCGAAGGCAGGTGTGGTCAAAGCCGTTTTCGGCAAGGTCGCCTCTAAGCCTTCACTCGAGTTCTTGAACTCCCTGGTTGTTTTGCGCTGGTCACGTCCGAGAGATTTGGCAATGGCGCTCGAGACTCTAGCCGTTCACGCGGTTGCGTCAATTGCAGCCGCCAAGAAGAAGCTAGACGAACTCGAGTCATCGCTTTTCGGCTTTCAGCAGGCAATCGAGACCGACTCTGAGCTTCAGTTTGCGCTTGCAGACAAGAGCGCGAGCGAGCAGGCAAAGACCAAACTGGTCGACACCTTGATCAAGGGCAAGGCTTCAGCCGAGGCCGCGCTTTTGATTCGCCGAGCTGTCTTGGGCAGTGGCAACCGTCGTGCGTCTTTGGTTCTCGAGACCTTCGGCAAGCAGGTATCGGCATTCGCTGATCGTCTGGTCGCAGTGGTTACAGTTGCCGCGCCAATCGATGCCAAGCAACTTGCTCGTCTAGAGAAGAGCCTCGCGGCTAGCTACGGACAGAGTTTGAAACTAAATCTAGAGATTGACCCGGCGATACTCGGAGGCATCCGTGTTCAAATCGCTGGAGATGTAATTGACGGCACACTAGTGAGCCGTCTAAATGAGGCAAAACTTCAGCTCGCATAAGCGAACTGATAAGAACTTCGGTTGATAAACCAACCAAGCAAAAACGGGTAACACCGAGAAGTAGAGGAACGAGATGGCAGATCTGAAAATCAGCCCGAACGAGATTC
>CAZDKF010000047.1:0-4859 GCA_964505955.1 uncultured Rhodoluna sp.
CTAGCAGAGATGCTTAAGGGCGGTGTAATCATGGATGTGGTTACTCCCGAGCAGGCAAAAATTGCCGAAGACGCGGGTGCTGTGGCTGTTATGGCTCTCGAGCGCGTTCCAGCCGACATCCGTGCTCAGGGTGGCGTTGCTCGAATGAGCGACCCAGACATGATCGACGGAATCATAAGTGCCGTGTCGATTCCGGTGATGGCGAAGGCCCGTATCGGCCACTTCGTTGAGGCGCAGATTCTCCAGTCGCTCGGCGTCGACTACATCGATGAATCAGAAGTTTTGTCTCCGGCTGACTACGTCAACCACATCGATAAAACCAAGTTCACAACTCCGTTTGTTTGTGGCGCAACCAACCTCGGCGAAGCGCTGCGCCGCATCACCGAAGGGGCGGCCATGGTTCGCTCAAAGGGTGAGGCGGGCACCGGCGACGTATCTGAGGCGATGAAGCACATTCGCACAATTCTTGGAGAGATCCGGTCGCTCGCCGCGAAGTCTGAAGACGAGCTCTATGTTGCGGCGAAAGAATTGCAGGCTCCTTACGATCTAGTTTGCGAGGTTGCCCGAACCGGCAAGCTTCCGGTTGTTATGTTCACCGCCGGTGGCGTTGCAACTCCAGCCGACGCGGCGTTGATGATGCAAATGGGTGCTGATGGTGTTTTCGTTGGCTCAGGAATTTTCAAGTCTGGCGATCCGGTTGCAAGAGGTAAGGCGATTGTGAAGGCCGTAACGTTCTTCAACGACCCCGATGTTCTTGCCGCTGCAAGTCGCGGACTGGGTGAAGCCATGGTTGGCATCAACGTTAAGGACATTCCTGCCCCGCACCGATTGGCCGACCGCGGTTGGTAAATCACACCATAGGTGTGCTCGCACTGCAGGGTGACGTTAGGGAACACGTTGTTGCCCTTGAGTCTGTCGGTTGCAAAGTCATTGAAGTTCGAAAGCCAGACGAACTCGAATCAGTCGAAGCACTCGTGATTCCAGGTGGTGAATCGACAACCATCTTCAAACTTGCCGAAGTTTTTGGCATGACCGAACCGCTGAGAAAATCCATTGATTCTGGCCTTCCTGTTCTAGGAACCTGCGCTGGGCTCATATTGCTAGCCCGAGAAATACTTGACCCTGCAAGCGGTCAACAATCTTTTGGTGGGCTCGACATATCGGTTCGTAGAAATGCCTTTGGAAACCAGAACGACTCGTTCGAGACTGAGCTTTCTGTCAGTGGAATCGAAGGGCCAGTCAAGGCCGCGTTCATTCGGGCGCCAATCGTTGTCTCGGTTGGCAAATCAGTTGAGGTGATCAGCACCCTGCCTAGCGGACAAATTGTTGGGGTGAGGCAAGGCTCGGTAATCGGAATCTCGTTTCACCCCGAGATTTACGCCGATGCACGCGTTCATCAGTTATTGATTGACAGCATCTAGCTCCCGCTCAAACTAAACTTCTCGCAGAGACGATTTACCAGGGAGCATTATGTCTGGCCATTCCAAATGGGCTACAACCAAACACAAGAAGGCCGCCATCGATGGCAAGCGCGCAAAGCTATTCGCCAAGCTCATCAAAAACATTGAGGTAGCCGCAAGGCTCGGTGGTCCAGATCTTGCCGGCAATCCAACGCTCTACGACGCCGTTCAGAAGGGGCGCAAGAGTTCTCTACCAAACGACAACATTGAGCGGGCAATCAAGCGTGGTTCGGGTGTCGGCGCAGATGCGGTCGAGTACATGACAATCATGTATGAGGGTTATGGCCCAAACGGCGTAGCTCTTCTCATCGAGTGCCTAACCGACAACAAGAATCGCGCCGCTGCCGAAGTGCGTCTCGCGGTCTCGCGAAACGCTGGCACTATGGCAGACCCAGGTTCGGTGTCTTACCAATTCAGCCGCAAGGGCGTAATCGTTGTCGCAAAGAACGAGGCGACAACCGAAGATTCGATTCTCGAAGCGGTTCTCGAGGTTGGCATTGAAGATCTTGAAGACAGGGGAGAGCATTTTGTTTTGACAACCGACCCTAGCGACATGGTCAAGGTTCGTTCGGCACTTCAGCAGGCTGGGCTCGACTACGAGAGCGCAGACGCAGAGTTCGTGTCATCCATGCCAATTCAGGTTGACGTCGATACGGCTCGCAAGGTGATCGATTTGATTGATGCTCTTGAAGATCTTGACGACGTGCAGAGCGTTTACTCAAACTTCGACATGACCGCCGAGGTTGCGTCACAACTTGGCTAAATCCACGCGGCGAGTTATGGCCATTGACCCTGGCCTTACTCGCTGCGGTGTTGCCGTTGTCGAAGTCGCAGCCAACAGAAAAGTAACCTTCGTTTCTGTTGAGACACTTCGAACAGCTTCCGACACCGATCTACCGCAGCGTATTCTTGAGTTATCAGTAGCTCTTGAGAAGATTATTGAACGACACAATCCAGATTTAATCGCGATTGAAAGAGTCTTCTCTCAGCAGAACTTACGGACCGTGATGGGAACAGCGCAGATTTCAGGCGTCGCGATGTTGCTCGCTGCCCGTCGTTCAATACCAGTGCAAATGCATACCCCGACCGAAGTTAAGGCAGCCGTCACCGGCTCTGGCAGGGCATCCAAGCAGCAGGTAGGCGGGATGGTTGCCAAACTTCTTGGCCTTGATGAGATTCCAAAACCAGCTGACTCGGCCGACGCCTTAGCCATCGCGATTACCGCAGGATGGCGCTCGAGTACCTTTATCGCAGTTGGCGATCAAACCCCCGCGCAATTGGCTTGGCAAAGCGCCGAGGTGGCATCCAAGAAAAGAACTAAGGGTTAGTTAGTCTTTTGGCGTGATTGCTTCGCTCAATGGAACCGTTCTCGTAAAGGGATTGAACTCGCTCGTGCTTGATGTGGCCGGAGTTGGTTACAGCGTCATGGTGCCTAATTCTTTAGCTGCCAGGGTTTCCATTGGCGAGAAAACAAGGGTTTTCACCTCACTTATCGTTCGCGAAGACGCCTTCGTCTTATTCGGTTTCGAGGATGCCGAACAGATTTCGCTGTTCGACCACCTGCGCAGCGTTTCTGGCGTTGGGCCCAAGACGGCACTTGCCGCCATCTCAACTCTTTCTCCAGCCGAAATCGCCAATGCTGTCGCAAACGACGATGCATCTGCGTTTCAGCGCGTTGTCGGAATCGGGGCCAAGACCGCAAAACTAATTGTGGTTAGCCTCTCGGGAAAGCTCAGTGCAATGGAGACCAACAGCACAGACTCAGGCGACTTGCTTGCCGCAATGCAGAGTCTCGGTTGGCCCGAGAGGGTTGTTGAACCGGCTGTCAGACAGGTTCTCAAGACTCGTGCAGACAAACCATTCGGTGACTTGATTCGCGAATGCCTAGCAATTCTTGGTGCCAAGCAGTGAGCGATCTAACAGATTCGAACCAAGAACCTAACGAGTTAGCTTTTGAGGCCTCGTTGCGACCCCAGTCGCTAACTGAATTTGTCGGTCAAGAAAATGTTCGCAAGCAGATGACCCTGATTCTCGACGCAGCGAGAATGCAAGAACGAGTCGCAGATCACATGCTGCTAGCCGGGCCACCGGGATTGGGTAAGACGACCCTTGCCATGATTGTGGCAAGAGAGTCGGGTAGCGGTCTTAGACATACGAGCGGTCCTGCGATTCAGCATTCCGGAGATCTCGCAGCGGTTCTGTCATCACTTCTTCCGGGTGAAGTTTTGTTCATTGATGAAATACATCGAATGGCAAGATCGGCGGAAGAGATGCTTTACCTTGCCATGGAAGATTTTCGCATCGACGTGATGGTTGGCAAGGGGCCCGGAGCGACAAGTGTTTCGCTGGATATTGCACCATTCACTCTTGTTGGAGCAACAACACGTTCGGGTGTTCTCGCTAGCCCGCTCAGAGACCGATTCGGATTCACCGCAAATCTTGAGTTTTATTCGCCACAGGAGCTAAGCCAGGTGGTTAGCAGAACGGCAGAGGTACTTTCTGTCGTGCTGACTCCAGATGCGCTATTCGCAATCGCGAGCAGAAGCAGGGGAACACCTCGAATAGCCAATCGCCTGCTTCGACGGGTTAGAGACTTTGCGCTAGTGAACAATTCAAGCGAGATATCGCTTGACGTGGCCAATAAGGCTCTCGAGCTCTACGAAGTCGATTCGCTCGGTCTAGATCGACTTGACAGACAGGTTTTGACGGTTCTTTGCACCAGTTACGCCGGCAGGGCTGTTGGTCTATCGACAATTTCGGTTTCGGTGGGCGAAGATCACGAGACCGTCGAGTCTGTCGTGGAGCCGTATCTGGTTCGCAGCGGCCTAGTTATTCGCACACCAAAGGGTAGGCAAGCTACTGCTTCTGCCTACGCTCATCTCGGTTTCAAAGGGCCTGAAGGCTCAAACTAGGGCGCTGACGGGCTAGTTTCGCCTATAATTGCCTAGGCGCCATCGCGTCTTGAAGCTTAAAGGTAGGCAATTTTGGACTCTCTGTTTCTTTTTGCGGCGCTAGCTGTGCTCATCGTCTTTATGTTCCGCAGCAATCAAAAGCGCAAGAAGCAAGCCGAAGAACTGCAGTCTTCTATCGCGGTTGGGGCGAACGTCATGCTTACCAGCGGCATTTACGGCGAAATAAAGTCAATCGACGGTGACCGGCTGGTAATCGAGACCACCCCTGGCACGAAACTAAGCGTCATCAAGCTTGCCGTTCGAGAGATCGTTTCGGTACCCGAAGCAAAGGCGAAGAAGACCACTGCAAAGTCAGACCAATTGCATTGCCACAGCCGCCACTGCCTATCATATTTATCTTTAAAATATAAGATTTTACCAGAAAAATATATTCAAACCCAACTTACATTTAATGCACCAATATTTCATTTTAGTTCTGGCGCAATCC
>CAZDKF010000047.1:4869-7457 GCA_964505955.1 uncultured Rhodoluna sp.
GAGCAAAGCACTAAGCCAGTCGCTGCTACAAAGCCTGCAGCCAAAAAGACCGCAAAGTAAGCGAAGGATTCAAATTGGCTTCATCTGTAACTAAACCGGCACGCAAGAAACTTGCATGGATGCTCGCACTTCTTGTCACGTGTGCTGGCTTGATCGGCATCGGTGTGGCCACCAATCAACCTGGTGCTGCTTTTACTCCCGAGTTGGCTCTTGATCTTCAGGGTGGTACCTCAATCATTCTTTCTCCAACCGTTGCCGAAGGTGAAACCGTATCAACCGAGCAGTTGAACCAGGCCGTTGGAATCATTCGTCAGCGTGTTGACTCAACAGGTGTTTCAGAGTCGACGATTACCACATCAGGAAATGCAAACATTGTTGTAGAGATTCCGGGTACGCCGTCAGAGACAACCCTTCAGTTGATCAAGAGCAGCGCGAAACTTGAGTTCAGAGCAGTGCTCTTAGCTTCGGCCGGCACCGCCGCGCAAGTGGGTGGCGATGTTTCAGCGACAGCGAGTCCATCAGCTTCGGCAACACCAAGTCAGCCGGCGACGCAGCCGAGTGTTGCTCCAACAAACGGTAGCGACTTGAACTGGATCACACCTGAGTTGCGCAGACAGTTTGACGCTTTCGATTGCTCGAAACAGTTCAGAGCTCCCGGCCAGGTCGACGACATGAAGGCACCGCTGATCACCTGTGACACTGGACGTTTTCAGAAGTACATTCTTGGTCCGGTAGAACTTGACGGAACCAACATCTCAGATGCCACAGCAGGAACCATCACCACCCAAACTGGCGCTTCGACCAATGAGTGGGCGGTCAACCTCGTCTTCGATGGTGCGGGAACCTCGATCTTCAGTGCGGTTACCTCGCGTCTATTTCCGCTAGAAACACCGCGCAACCAATTCGCAGTCACCCTCGACGGTTATGTGATCACCGACCCTGCGGCTAAGGCTGTTATCACCAACGGTGAGGCCCAGATCACCGGTGGTTTCACCAAGGAGTCATCGCAGTCGTTGGCTGACCAGCTAAAGTACGGTTCGCTACCGATTGGTTTTGAGGTTCAGAGCCAAGAGAACATCTCGGCGACCCTCGGAAGCGAATCGCTGCGAAGCGGCCTCTTGGCCGGTCTCATCGGCCTGTTGCTAGTTGTTATCTACTCTCTATTCCAGTACCGCGCACTTGCCGTCGTGACTGTCGGTTCGTTGCTTGTGGCGGCCGTGCTGACCTATCTGTTGATTGCCTTGCTGTCATGGCGTCAGGGATACCGTCTCTCGCTCTCTGGTGTAGCAGGCTTAATCGTGGCCATCGGTATCACGGCCGACTCGTTCATCGTTTACTTTGAGCGTGTTCGAGACGAGCTGCGTGACGGCCGCTCACTCAGCACCGCGGTTGACGCCGCGTGGACTCGAGCGATTAGAACGATTCTTGTTTCGGATGCTGTCAGCTTGCTCGCCGCTGTGGTTCTGTTCTCGCTAACCGTCGGCAGTGTGAAGGGCTTTGCTTTCACACTCGGCCTTACAACGCTTGTTGACCTTGCAGTCGTGGTTCTCTTTACGCACCCGATTCTTCAAGTGCTAGCCCAACGCAAGTTCTTCAGTTCGGGTCATAAGTGGTCGGGTTTCGATTCGAAGGCTATAGGTGGAGCGATGTATCTGGGTCGCGGAAAATTCAGCGTTTCAGATCGCGTAAGCGAAGCCAAGCGAGGCAAGGCATCTAAAGAGGCTGAGAAGCGCCAAACGATTGCAGAGCGCAAACTCGCAGAAGCCAATGAAAATGGAGCGAAGAGCTAATGGCAAAATTCAGTAACTTCGGAAACGATCTTTACAGCGGTGCTCGTTCAATCGACTTCGTTGGTCGTCGCAAGATTTTTTACATCATCTCTATCTTCATGGTTATTCTTGCGGTTGCCCTTCCAATCGCTCGCGGCGGATTCAATTTCGGTATTGAATTCAGAGGCGGCTCAGAGTTCAGAGTTAGCGGAGTTGACCAGAGCCAACAGCGAGTTGCGATTGATGCTGTTCAGGATGTTGTTCCCGAGACCAACCCGGTGGTAACTGCAGTAGGCGCTAGCGACCTTCGAGTTCAGACAGAGCAGCTTTCGCCGGTTGAGTCTGAAGAGGTTCGAGTGGCTTTGGCAAACGCCTTCAACATCAACTCGTCTGGCGTTGCAAGTTCGTTCATTGGTGCAAACTGGGGAGCCGACATCACGAGCAAGGCCCTTTTGGGTCTAGTCGTCTTCATTCTCATGGCTTTCGTGTTGATGGCGATTTACTTTAGAACCCTAAAGATGTCTTTCGCCGCGATGATCGCCCTTTTTCACGACCTTATTCTTACCGCCGGCATCTATGGAGCCTTGGGTTTCGAAGTAACCCCGGCGGCTGTCATCGGTTTCTTGACGATTCTCGGCTATTCGCTTTACGACACCGTGGTGGTTTTCGACAAGATCAGGGAGAACACTTTCGAAGTTGAGTTCAGCGAGACAAGTACGCTCGCCGAACGAATCAACCTCGCCGTAAACCAGACACTTGTTCGTTCGATCAACACATCCGTGGTGGCAGTTCTGCCGGTTGCCTCGATTTTGTTTATCG
>CAZDKF010000048.1:0-7408 GCA_964505955.1 uncultured Rhodoluna sp.
CAGAACGGCAAGAAGCGTCAGATTTCTAATGCCGCCAGGTATGAGAGCCTGCGCGCGGGTGGCTTGCCGGCGATAAACATCGACACCTACTTTGCGAGCCGAATCGTCACCGGTGCGGCCGCACCAGCTGTTCTGGTTGAGCCCACCGCAACGCCGACACCGACGCCCACTGCAACGTCAACCCCCACACCAACCCCGACTCGCAGCGCAACACCAACTCCAACCAGAACACCCACCCCAACCAGAACACCAACACCGGCCCCCACGCCAACGCGAACCGTGACCCCAACGGTCACCCCGTCGCCAACCAGCACATCGTTCTTCTACACAGTGGTTAGCGGCGATACGCTATCTGGCATTGCGATTAGGTTCAAGCGAACGGTCAGTGCCATTCGCACCGCGAACAAGTTGACCTCCGATGTCATCAAAATCGGGCAAAGACTTCTAATTCCATAGACTTGTCGCATGTCTAAACAGGTTGTAATTCTTGCCGCCGGAATGGGAACGCGACTAGCGCGACCACTTCCAAAGCCACTCACAGAGCTGCGCGATGGCCGCTCGATCATGAAGCAGCAGATCGACAACCTTAAGACCGCGTTCGGCGAAAGTTACCGCGTCATGATTGTCGTGGGTTTCAAGCTCGAAGCAATCATCGAGAGATTTCCAGAGGCAACCTTTGTCTACAACGAATTCTTCGATCAGACCAACACCTCTAAGAGTTTGCTCAAAGCGCTTCAGGCCTCTGGCGACGGTGGCGTGCTTTGGTTGAACGGTGATGTTGTTTTCGACCCGCAGGTTTTGGTTCGCGTAACCGAATTCGTCGAATCGAATCAGTCATTCGTTGTCGTCAACCAGTCGAAGGTTAGCGATGAAGAAGTCAAATACACCCTCGACGACTCGGGTTTCATTGCCGAACTTTCAAAGCAGGTTGTCGGCGGCCTCGGCGAAGCGGTTGGCATTAACTTTGTTGCCAGCCAAGACAAGGCTGCGCTAATCAAGCGACTTATAGATGTCGATGACCAAGATTATTTCGAGCGTGGCATCGAGCTAGCAATCGAGAACGATGGCCTTCGCTTCAAAGCGATAGATATCAGCGATCTCTACGCGGTTGAGATTGATTTCGCCGAAGACCTCGACCGAGCAAACGAGCTCTTTTAGGCGTCTTGCCTCGCGGTTCTAGAGAGTCTTCGGGGTCATTGGCTTTCACCGCCATGAGCACCAAAAGCACCCAGCCAATTTCAAGCAGCATTCTGCTCTCGGTCAGGTTCTGTGCCAGAAGCCCAAAGAAGACCAGCATCGGCCAGAGGTATAGCGGGTTCGTGTGGCGAACTCCGAGTCGCCAAAGTTTCACAAAGGTAGCCGTAATCAGAATCAAGAGCAGTAGTAGCCCGATGACTCCGAGTTGAAACCACATGTCTAGGTAGGCGTTGTGGGCTTGGTAGTAGGGAACGCTGTCTATGACGACCAAGCCGTCGAAGGGTTTCACGCCAGGCATCCAGTGTGAAATCCAACCCCAGCCCTGAATCGGCCGATCGAGAATTAGCTCGAAAACCTTTCTCCAAATAGAGCTTCGACCCGTCATGTCTGGTGTCTTGCCAAAGAAAGCGAAAACCTCTGCGCGGTTTAGCAAAACCACTAGCGCTATAACTCCCGCGCAGGCCCACACCCAACGATAGATGCGGTGTCGAAGATCACGGTCTTTACCTTCGACGGTCAGTGCAACGATTGCTGCCACCGCAATCGCAGCGATTGCGAAGCCAACTCCGGCAGACTTTGTCAGCCAAAACAGAGAAGCAGCGAGGGCAAAGGAGCCGGCACTCAGCCACTTGGGAGTCGTCGAGACCGCGTAGTCGATAGCAAAGACAACCAGGCCGATCATTGCGATGAATGCCAAGATGTTTGAGTTGCCCACGATGCCCTGAATGCGATCGCCGTCGAAGAGGTGACCGCGAGTCCAGTAGAAGGCAGGCGCCGGGGGAGTGTCACCCTCGTAGTTCTTGAAAATTGGGGCGATTGGGCCGCGCACTATCGCAGCCGCCACGAATTCGAATGCCAACGATGCCACAAGTATGACCCTGACCACATTGCTGAAAATGCGCAGCAGGTGACGCCAACTAAATGCCGCGACCAGAAAGAGGCCAAAGAGCGTGGTGGCATACTGCGCGAATGAAGCGATAGCCGAAAACATTTGGTAGTTCGAGTAGATGATGCTGATTGGCATGAGCACCAGAAGTGCGGCTAGCGACCAGGGGATTTGCTTGAAGATGCGTTTTGGCTCGCCGGTAAAGAAGTAGTAGAGGGTAACGCCGAAGAGCAAGCCGAGCAGAATGCCCCAACCCCACCAGCCGATTGAATAGCGAACGGCATCGCCGGCGAGCAGGGTAAAAAGCGCAACATAGGAAAGGGAGGTTTTTGCGCGAAAACCAGGCTCACGGGTGTTCAGAATCACCCGGATTGGTTGCGTCAGCGCATTCATGAGATTTCCCTGTCGGCCCGAACTAGGGCGAATTCAGTCTATTCAGTAGCCTTAAGCCAACTAGATAAAGGTCGTAACGATTTGATTCGCAAAATCACCAACCAGGCCATGCCATACGCCTGGGGGTCACGCACCCTGATAAGCGAACACCTAGCTATCGAGGCAACAGGCCAGCCGATGGCCGAAATCTGGTTCGGCACCCATCCGGGTTCAATGGCCAAAGATTCTGAAGATCAATCAAAGACCCTGCTCGACCTTCGTGACGGGCAACCGCTCAGTTTCTTGCTGAAGATTCTGGCTGCCGATTCACCGTTATCGATTCAGGCACACCCAAACATCGAGCAGGCCATCGAAGGTTTCAATCGCGAGAATCAGGCGGGCATATCGCTAACGGCTGCGCATCGAAACTACAAGGATGCCGGTCACAAGCCGGAGATGATTGTGGCACTGACAGAGTTTGAAGCGCTCTGCGGTTTTCGCACAGAAGAATACATTCGCGAGCTGCTCGAAGACATTCAGAGCTATCCGGCAGCCGAAGATCTAAAGGCCGCCGCAGCTCGTTGGGGAGAGCTCTTGAACGATTCTCTGCGAGCGCTCTTCTCGCACCTGCTGAATTCGCGAGAAAACTTCGGCGTGTTGTCGGTGGCATTGGCCGCGCTCGCAGACTTCGATTCGAGGTTCGAGCTTTGCATGCGACTCAACGCAATCTATCCGGGTGATCCTGGCGTGTTCATCGCGATGATGATGAACCACGTTCACCTTCAGCCCGGCCAGGCTCTCTATCTGCCGGCCGGCAACATCCATGCCTATCTTTCTGGGCTTGGTGTTGAGATCATGGCTGCTTCTGACAACGTTTTGCGCGGCGGGCTAACCAGCAAGCACATCGATGTGGTCGAGCTCGAGCGCGTCGTGCAGTTTGACAGTCTCGCGGTTGAACTCGTGAAGCAAACCGAGATCGCGGCCGGGTTGGTTGAGTTTCAAACCGAAGCCCAAGACTTCATTCTCTACAGGGTCGAGCCAAGCGGGCAGAGGGTTCTAGCCGAGCTGCAGCTTGGTGAAGACGCGGTGATTCTCTGCACCGCCGGCGAGGTTGCACTTAGCAACAGTCTCGGTGAGCGACTTGTGCTTCAGCGGGGTGCGGCTGCCTTTAGTTCGCGCGAAGCCAGGCTCACAACTTTTGCCGGCAGCGGCACCGCGTTTGTGGCAATCGGCAAAGACTAGTTGACGGCTGAGCGCGCGTTCCAAGCGCTCTCGATGATTTCGGCAAGACCGCGTTTTGCAGACCAGTCGAGTTCGCTCTTTATGCGGGATACATCGGCGCAGAGGTAAGGCGGGTCTCCAGGCCGTCTCGGCTGCACCTCAACCTCAAAGTCGATCTTTGAAACACGTTTGATTTCGTTCAAAACCTGAAGCACGCTAGCGCCAACTCCGGTGCCGACATTGAATGTGCTGTGCTTGCGATCGTCACGTGCCAAATAGTCGAGTGAAGTTAGGTGTGCTTCTGCCAGATCGAGAACGTGCACGTAGTCTCGAATGCAACTGCCATCTTCAGTGTCGTAGTCGGTGCCGAAAACCGCGGGTGCTTTGCCCGAGGCAAGAGCGTCGAAAACTATTGGCACCAGATTCATTTTTGCTGTGTCGGCTAGATCTGGCCAACCAGCACCAGCAACGTTGAAGTAGCGAAGATTTACAGCACGCAAACCCCAAGCTCGTTCTGCATTGGCAGTCATCCATTCGCCAATCAACTTGGTTTGACCATATGGAT
The DNA here is from genome assembly GCA_964505955.1 of uncultured Rhodoluna sp. GTDB lineage: Bacteria > Actinomycetota > Actinomycetes > Actinomycetales > Microbacteriaceae > Rhodoluna. The sequence continues at coordinate 4,242 of CAZDKF010000048.1, forward strand.
TGATTGGCTTGCAATCGAAATCTTCTTTGACGAAATCGGTGTCTGGCATTCCGTAGGTTGCCGCGCTGCTTGAGAAAACCATTTTGTTCACGTCGGTTAGGCGCATCGCCTCGAGCAGGTGGGCCATGCCACCGATGTTCTGTTCGAAATACCACTCGGGTTTGCTAACCGATTCGCCAACCTGTTTTCTGGCAGCCAGGTGAATCACTGCCTCAACCGACTCTGCTTCGATTAGTGCGACCAGTTTTTGGGTGGCAGTTTCGGCGGCTAGATCGAGGGCCACGAGCTTGGCAGAGCCTATTCGCTGCTGCGAGCCAGACGAAAGGTCGTCGATGACGACTACGTCTTGTCCCTGTTGCTGAAGCAGCCGCACGACGTGAGAGCCTATATATCCAGCGCCACCGGTCACAAGAATGCTCATTTGCCTAGGTTACCGACCCGCAGCCCAATAGCCTAAGCCTCAATATGAAGTTGAGTTTGGGCGATTCACAACTTGACACGAGCGAATAACATCGGTGTAATTACACAGAAGAAAGTAATCAAGGGTGATCGACGATCATCCGGGATGGGAATACTCATGGATGATCGCAACGACGCACCGAGGAATTGGTTCGAAGACCCGCTGAATCTTGGCGTCTCTCGTGCCTACGGTGATGGCGATGACGATCCTCTGGCTTGGCAGGCAGACGCACTTTGTGCGCAGACCGATCCAGAAGCTTTCTTTCCTGAAAAAGGTGGCTCGACTCGCGAAGCCAAAAAGATTTGTGAGAGCTGCGACGTTCGAGCACAGTGCCTCGAGTTCGCACTAAAGAATGATGCACGTTTCGGCATTTGGGGCGGCCTCTCAGAACGCGAGCGACGCAAGCTAAAGAAGCGCGCGTAACATTCGGCGAAAGCCGCAACGATGAAAACCTTCGTTTCTGCAATCGTGATAAGTCACGATTCTGCTGAGTTTTTATCGCGCACACTTGCAGCAATTCAAAATCAACCGGTCGACGAAATAATTCACGTTGAAACCGGCAGCGCTCAAGGCGCACAATTCTCAATCGGTGACGTCAGCCTTGCCGCTTCGTTGCGTTTTGCAGCCGAAAAAGTCTCACCGCAAAGCGAATGGCTTTGGATTCTGCACGACGACAGCGCTCCGCTCGCCGATGCGCTGAAGCAGCTTCTTGCGCTGGCAGAAGTTTCACCTTCGGTTGCGATCATCGGCCCAAAGCAGGTCGACTGGCAAGACACCCGCAAGATAGTTCAGCAGGGACTCACTCTCACCCCGCGCGGCAAACTCTTTAGTTTGGTGAGCAATGAACTAGACCAGTCTCAGCACGACTCGATGTCAGACGTCTTGGCCGTTGGCACAGCCGGCATGCTCGTGAAGCGAAGTGTCTGGCAAGAGCTCGGCGGCCTTACCGACAAGATTCCTCCGCTAGCCGCCGACATCGACTTCTCAATGCGAGCACGTGCCAAGGGCTACCGGGTTGTTGTGGCACCGCACGCAAGGGTGGCGCACGCGTTGCTGTCTCTCAATGCCCAGCGCAAGCGCTCTTGGCTCGCCACTACAACCAAGACGGCCATGCGCAGGGCCGAGATTCAGTTGCGTCTCAGCTGGTCTCCGCTTTGGCAAGCACTGCTGTTCTGGCTGGCACTGCCGTTGATTACCCTGGCCCGCGTTGTCGCGCGCATCTGGGCCAAGCGACCAGATCGCATACTAGGTGAGCTGTCTGCGGCCTTCTGGGCTGGCTTCACAATTCTGGCCAGGCTGCGGGCAAGGCGAAAGATATCGCGAGCGGCTCGGTTGGCATTCGCCTCGCTGTATGCAACCAAGCAGCAGGTGCGTGACGATCGTCGGCGCAACCAGGAGCAAGACGAAATAGAGGCCCGAATAGAGGCTCACGCCGCTCTCGCCGAACGCGATCAACTCGATGGTTCGGCACCAAACACAGAGCAATTGCTTCTGGGTGCGGTTAGCACGGCCAAGTCATTTGTTCAGGCTCGAGGGCTTTGGTTCGTCGCAGCCTTGCTCGCACTCTCTTACTCGTTCTGGCCACTCGGCAATGCCATCAACGGCGGCTCGACAATTTCGCTGAACCAGAACTGGTTCGATCTATTTCGCAGGGCGGGGGCGAGTTGGCACCCGATTGCTAACGGCTTTGTTGCGCCGAGCGATCCGTTTGTCTGGGTGCTTACCCTTCTCGGTTCAATCACTTTTTGGGCGCCTTCTCTTTCAATTGCGATTCTGTTTTTCATCGCCCTACCGTTGACATACTTCGGCGCTTTCAAAGCCGCATCGATTTTCACCTCAAAGACTCACGTTCGTCACTTGGTTGCTTTGGCATATGCGCTCTGGCCTTCGGTGTTGCAGGCTCAGCACGATTTGCGGTTGCCAGCCCTGATCGCGCAGATCGCTCTGCCCTATCTCGTTTTCACGGTTTCACGCGTCGCACTTCTCGGCAAAGAAATCTCTGTGCGCTCTAAGCAGCAGACATTCACCTGGGTCGGCTTGGCCGGTTTGCTTCTTGCCGTTTTATCGGCAGCTGCGCCAAACACAATTGCGCTGAGCTTGCTAGCGCTGCTCGCCGTCTTCATTCTGCGGCCGAGACGTTTCGGTTATCTGGTTTGGGTTCCACTGCCGATGCTTGCCATCTTTGCGCCAATCTTCGTCTTTCTGGCAATCATCCAGGGTCAGCCGCTTGCGCTGCTGGCAGATCCGGGTGTGCCGCTTCAAACCGACTCGTTGCCGTTCTGGCAGTTCGTCTCTGGTTCACTCGACTCATCAATTCTCGGATGGGTCTCTGCGGGCTCTGGTTTGGTCTTGGTTTTTGCAGCACTGTTGGCCCTGCTGTCACCGCGCTTCAAGGCTGTTTTCGGCGTGCTCAGTTTCTCCCTCTTGGCGCTGGCAATGGCCTGGTTCGTGAGCCAACTTGAGTTCGTCGCATCAGGCGTCGGCCGGTCGGCCGGCGACTTCGTCAATGGCTCTGGGCAGGCACTGCTTGGCTTCTGGGGTCTCGGTTTGGCCCTCGCCACCGCAGCTTGGCTCGACTCGGTTCACCGCCGCCAGGCGTCGGCAACGCTTTCGGCGCTGCTGGTTGCGCTCGTGGTTTTGCCTTCGGCCGGCGTTGCCGCGCTCAGCGCTAACCCCGGCACCTACACCGACGGCAGGGTCATGCCAG
>CAZDKF010000049.1:0-7291 GCA_964505955.1 uncultured Rhodoluna sp.
CTCTTCGGCCACGAGAACTACTTGGTTTCGACGTCGATGCGCGGAAACAACGGCTCGAGTTCGGCGATCTTGGCACCGGCCGGTAGCTGACCCCAGTCGGCGGCTTCACGAATCGGTCGGTCGGCGAGGTCACCGAGTGACTGCGCCGCTAGGGCAGACCAGAGCTTGGCCGTGGCCTTAGGAATCACCGGCGCGAGCAGCACGGCTAGCGCGCGCAGGCCCTCGGCGGTCGTATACAAGACCGTGCCGAGACGCTCGCGATTGGCTTCGTCCTTGGCAAGCACCCACGGCTCCTGCACTGTGATGTAGAGGTTTAGCGCGTCAACGAGGGTCCAGACCTGTGCAATTGCCTCATGGATGGCCACCTCGTCAATGGCGGCATCGGCCGCACTGACTGCATCGGCGGCGATCTTCTGAATCTCAAGTTCGGCTTCGGTCGAGACACCCGGCTCAGGCAGGGTGCCGTCGAAGTAGCGGTGAATCATGGCAATTGCGCGCGAGGCGAGGTTGCCGAATCCGTTGGCTAGCTCTGACTGGTAGCGGGCCGAGAGGTCTTCCCACGAGAAAGATCCGTCGCTGCCGAAGGCGATGGCCTTCATGAAGTAGTAGCGAAACGCATCTGAGCCGAATGTGTCGGTGATCTGGTGTGGCGCGATTCCGGTGAGCTTTGACTTCGACATCTTTTCGCCACCCACGAGCAACCAACCGTGACCAAAGACCTGTTTCGGGGTCGGCAGATCTGCAGCCATTAGCATCGCCGGCCAAATCACGGCGTGAAAACGAAGAATGTCTTTACCGACAATCTGCACAGATGCCGGCCAACGCTTTTCGAATTTAGCTTCGTCTTCTCCGTAACCGATAGCTGTGATGTAGTTGAGCAGCGCGTCGAACCAAACGTAGGTGATGTGTGACTCATCCCAGGGAATATCGATGCCCCAGTCAAATTTTTCTTTCGAGCGCGAAATCGAAAGATCTTCGAGCCCGCGACGCACAAACGAAACTACTTCGTTGCGCGCAGACTCTGGCTGAATGAACTTTGGGTTGGCTGCATAGAAGTCGAGCAGCGGCTGCTGAAACTCGCTGAGCTTAAAGAAGTAGTTGGTCTCGTGCAGTTTCTCGACCGGCTTCGAGTGAATCGCGCAAACCGACTGGCCGGCAAAGTCGCCTTCACCATCGATCAGGTCGCCATCGGTTTTGTATTCCTCGCAACCCACGCAGTAGTTGCCAACAAATTCGCCGCGATAGATAAAGCCCTTGTCATAGAGGTGCTGCAAGAACTTCTGCACGTTCTTTTCGTGGCGGGGTTCGGTGGTGCGAATGAAATCTTGGTTGTCGATGTCGATTGTCTCGAGCAGTGGCAGCCAGGCATCGTGCACGAGCTTGTCGACCCAGTCCTGAGGCTCAACCTTGTTGGCGGCGGCGGTGCGAAGAATCTTCTCGCCGTGCTCGTCTGTGCCGGTTAGCAAGAAGGCATCCTCGCCGCGCTGGCGATGCCAACGGGTCAAAACGTCTGCTGCCACCTCGGTGTAGGCGTGACCGATGTGCGGGGCATCGTTCACATAGAAGATCGGCGTCGTGGCATAGAAAGACGCTTCCGGGCGGTTAGGCATTCACCTATCTTAACCGAGCGCCCTATTGCTTGTCTTTGCGGGCATCGAGACTCAGCTGGTAGAGCTCACTCTTCGAAACCTTCGAAAGCTCGGCAATCTGATTGACGGCATCTTTCAGACGCTCGCCCGCTTCGACTAGAGCCAGAACGTCTTCGACCAAGGTGTGAATATCACGGATGAGTTCGCCCGCACCAGCGATCACCACCACGAATTCGCCCTTTGGGTCTGATTTCGCCCATTCGGCCAGTTCGGCCAAAGTGCCGCGTTCGGTGTGCTCAAACTTCTTGGTTAGTTCTCGCGAGACCGAAGCCTTGCGGTCTGCGCCGAAGACCTCGGCAGCAACCTGCAGCGAATCGAAAAGCCGATGTGGCGACTCGAAAAAAATCATGGTTCGACGCTCGCGAAGCAGTTCTTCGAACAGGGTTCGACGCTCGCCATCCTTGCGAGGCATGAAGCCCTCGAAGGTGAAGCGATCTGTTGGCAGGCCAGAGACCGCGAGCGCGCTCAGCACCGCTGATGGCCCTGGCACGATTGTCACGTCTACCCCGGCCTCGGCGCAGGCGCGAACCAGATTGAAGCCCGGGTCGCTAACGGTTGGCATCCCCGCGTCACTTACTACTAATAGGTCATGTTCGCGAGCCACTTCGACCAGCTGCTCCAGGCGCTCGCGCTCGTTGTGGTCGTGCAGGCGAAACAGCCCCGCGTTGACCTTGCCCCCGACGGCCTGAGCCAGTTTGAACAGGGTTCGGGTGTCTTCGGCGGCTATGAAACGTGAGCCAACCAGGTGCTCTACGAGTCGCGGCGAGGCATCAGAAAGGTTTCCGATGGGTGTCGCGGCGAGGATAAGCACAGCCCAAAACTAGCACCGCAGCCAAAAAGGGGTCGCCAAACTAGCATTAGAAGGTGTTCACCCAACTAGCCAAACTCGCTTTCGAACCGCGCCTGCGTGCCCTGTTCGACCGTTGGGCTATCTGGGTGATTGTTGCTCTGGCTGGCGCGCTTAGGTTCTTCGACCTCGGCTACCCCAAGAAGCTGGTTTTCGACGAGACCTACTATGTCAAGGATGCACTGAGCCTCACCCAGGGTGGCTTCGAGCGCAACTGGCCAGAGGGTGCCGACGACGTTCTTGCCGCTGGCCAGATTCCGACGATGCTAGAGACCGGCTCGTTTGTGGTGCACCCGCCTCTCGGCAAATGGATAATCGGTGCCGGCATGTGGCTCTTCGGCCCTGGCAACTCGTTCGGCTGGCGCTTCAGCGTTGCACTTCTCGGCACCCTTGCCGTTCTGCTGATCATGCTTATCGCCCTCAAACTCTTCAAATCAACCGTGTGGGCCGCGCTCGCCGGGTTCTCCTTCGCAATCGACGGTGTCGCAATTGTTTTGGCGCGCACCGCATTGCTCGACACGATTTTGATGTTCTTCGTCTTGCTGGCGTTCTGGTTCTTGCTGCTCGATCGAGAACGGCATTTTGGTCAGGTCTTTAATCGGCCATGGATGCTCGCTGCCGGAATCGCCCTTGGTGCCGCAACCGCAGTCAAGTGGAACGGTGTCTACTTCTTGGCATTCTTCGGAATCTATGTCGTGATGACCGAGGTGCTTGGCCGCAATGAATTCTCAATTTTGCATTTTCTAAGAACCGCGGCAACAAAGTTTTTGATTTTGGTACCAATCGCATTCGCAACATATCTTGCGAGCTGGACGGGTTGGTTGACAACATCCGGTGGCTACGATCGCGGTTTCGCCGATGACGTTGCAAACCGTTTCACGGGTCTCTTAGCGTGGGTGCCGATTCCGCTGCAGTCGCTTTGGCAGTATCACGTTGATGCGTACAACTTTCACGTTGGTCTGCGAACCGAACACTCTTATGCGAGCAACCCGCTGACTTGGTTGTTTATGGGTCGCCCAACTTCTTTCTTCTACGAGGGCACAGCGCAGGGCGAAGGCACCTGCAACGCAGCGGGAGGTTGCTCGAGTGCGATCACGGCTCTCGGCAATCCGCTGATCTGGTGGGTGGCAATTGCCGCTATGGGGTTCTTGCTTTGGTTGTTCGTGCGCAAGAGCGACAAGACCGCGGGCATCATCTTGCTAGGCATCGCGGCCGGCTACCTGCCTTGGCTGATTTACCTCGAGCGCACGGTCTTTCACTTCTATGTGATTGCCTTCGAGCCGTTCGTTATTCTCGCCCTGGTCTATGCGATGGCCACGCTGTGGCGGTCTGTGGGCGCTCAGGGCCGGCAGTGGCTATTTGGCGCTTATGCTAGCTATTCGCTTGCTAGCGCGGCATTTAGCGCTTTCTTTCTGCCGATTTGGCTCGGCACCCAGACTCCTTATTGGTTCTGGCTGATACACATGTGGATACCGAGCTGGATTTAAATGGCAAACAACTACCGCGCAGTCTTGAAGTCGCCCGGCTTTTTCAGGGTAATCAGTAGCCAACTTCTCGCGCGTTTTCCGTTTGGCATGATGAGCCTTGCTCTGGTCATGCACATTCAACACGTTTATGACTCGTGGGCCATTGCCGGTTTCGCCCTCGGAGCCGAGACAGTCGGTGCCGCAATCAGTGGCCCAGTGCTAAGCCGACTCATGTCAAGACTCGGTGTGACCCGAGTCATCATCCCGTTCTCGATTGCCACGGCTTCGGCAATGTTTGCCATCGCAATCTATTCAGACAACTACCTGGTGACCATCGCGCTTTCGGCAATCGTCGGTCTAACCTCGCCTCCGATTCAGGCCGCGGCACGAACGGTTTACCCAACCCTCGTGAAGAAGAAACTGCTCTCATCGGTTTATGCGCTCGACGCGACAGCCCAAGAGCTCATCTGGGTAATCGGCCCGGTTCTCGCAACCATACTCGCCGCGCAGATCAACACGGCATTTCCGGTTTGGGTGATGGGTACCTTGCAAATTTTCGGCGCATGGATGTTCGTTGCAAACAAAGAAGTCTCAAGCCTGAAGATTCCAAAATCGAATCGACGCATCGGTGGCGTTCTCAAGAACAAAGTTGTCTTCGCGAACCTCGTTCTCGGCATGCTTCTTATCGGCAGCTTCAGCGGAGTCGAAGTTGGCACGGTTGCGATTCTCGGCAAAGAGAGCGCCGGGCTCGTGATCGCGGTGTTCTCGATCGGTTCGATTCTCGGCGGCGTATTGCTTGGAAATCGAAACAAGGGCAAGTGGGCACTTACGCGTTTCTTGGCGCTGATCACTTTCGGTTACCTCTTGGTTTTCATTAATCCAACCGACGCGATTTGGCTCTCGTTTGCTTGGTTCGTCGCTGGTCTGGGCATCGCCCCCGCGCTCGGAACTCTGAGCGCGATTATCGGTGTCACCGTGAAGACTTCTGACGCGCCAGAGGCATACGGCTGGACGGGCACCGGGCAGCTAATGGGCTACTCGGCCGGCGCGGCTCTGGCCGGCATCGCCATTGAAGTGGTTTCGCCAACAGCGTCACTTTTGATTGCCGTGGTGTTCGGTTTGGGTGCGACACTGGTAGCCATGATGTCTTTGAGCATCACGCCTGCGCTGGGAAAGCAATCGACAGACACCCAGAGTTTGCCAATCGTCAAGGAGTAGTAATGGCCGTTTTCGCCGTCACATACCTCTATAGCGCCCACCCTGACGATCTGAACCTAATTCGCCCGAGTCACCGCGCCTGGTTGTCAGAGCGCTTGGATGACGGCTCTCTGCTAGCAAGCGGGCCAATGGTCGACAACCCAACCGCGCTCTTGATTTGGCGTGCCGACTCGCTAGAAGCGCTTGCCAAGTTGCTCGACCAAGATCCGTTCGACATCGCCGGCTACATCGGCGAACGCACCATCGCCGAATGGAATCCGGTCTTCGGCCCCTGGAGCGAGCAGTGACTCAACACAACCAGCCACTGGTCACACTCAACTCGGGCAAGATAATGCCGCAGTTGGGCCTTGGCGCATACAAGGTCAACCAAGACATCGCGGTTCAACTTGTTCAGCACGCACTCGAGATCGGCTATCGCCGAATCGATACAGCCGCGCTCTACGACAACGAAGCCGAGGTCGGGGCAGCGATTCGCAAGAGCGGCCTCGCTCGCGAAGACATTTTTGTGACTTCAAAGATTTGGAACGACAGGCACGGATACGCCGAGGCGAAAGAAGCCATTCAAGAATCTGTCGAGCGCCTCAACATCGACTATGTCGACATGATGCTGATTCACTGGCCGTGCCCCAAGCAAGACAAATTTGTCGACACCTGGCGCGCTTTTGAAGAAGTTCTAGAAACCGGAGTCGTTCGTTCGATCGGCGTTTCGAATTTCAACCAACCGCACCTCGAAAAACTTCTTGCGACAGCAAACGTGACCCCGGCAATCAACCAGGTTGAACTGCACCCGCAGTTGGCGCAGAATTCGCTTCGTCAATTCAACTCTCGTCACGGCATAAAAACCGAAGCGTGGGCGCCGCTGGGTCGAGCGCGTTTCAACGAAAACATTTTGCTCGGCGAAATTGCCGAATCGCTAGGCAAAACCGTTGCTCAGGTCATCATCAGGTGGCATCTGCAACTGGGCAACCTGGTGATTCCAAAATCTTCAAACCCTGATCGCCTAGCCGAGAACTTCAACGTATTCGACTTCGAGCTCAGCGAGCACAATATGGGCGTTATCGCAACGCTAAACACCGAAACCCGAATCGCCACCAACCCTGACGACATGAACTAAGGAACCAAATGCGCACACTCGTAACCGGAGCAACCGGACTAATCGGCACCGAAGTAATTCGCCAGCTCAAAGCTCGCGGCGATGAAGTGGTCACCATGGTTCGGCGCACACCACAGAACGACTCAGAGCGCGAATGGCAGCCCGACCGCGGCTACCTTCAGCCAGGAACGCTCGACGGAATCGACGCCGTGGTGAACCTCGCGGGGGCAACCACCGGCAAACTTCCGTGGACTAAGAAATACAAGGATGAGCTCATCTGGTCTCGCGTTAGCGCAACCGAATTGTTGGTCGCCGCGATGCACGAGTCGAAGAAACCGCCAAAGGTTTTCGTCTCTGGCAGCGCTAGCGGAATCTATGGAGACACCGGCGATCGACTGCTAACCGAAGATGCTCCAAAGGGAACCGGCTTCTTGTCTGATTTGGCTTTCGCGTGGGAACAGGCAGCTCTAAAAGCCCCGAAAAAGGTTCGGGTGGTGCTCGCTCGCACCACTCTCGTGATGTCTCGCAAAAAGGGCGCTCTCGGCCGTCTGATGCCGCTGCTAAAGGCCGGAGTTGCCGGCCCTCTTGGCTCAGGCAAACAGTGGTGGGCCTGGATCAGCCTGCAGGATGAAGCCGCGGCAATCATTCACCTAATCGATACGCCTAAGGCCGAGGGTGCCTTCAACATAACCGCACCAGAACCGGCAACCTGTGCTCAGTTGATCGCCTCGCTCGGCAAGGCCCTTGGTCGCCCGACCATTATCCCGGTGCCGGCATTTGCTCTTCGCCTAGCCTTCGGCGAGGGTGCCGATGAACTGCTGCTTTGCTCGCAAAAGATGTCAGCGCAGAAACTGCTCGACAGCGGTTTCAAGTTCAAGCACCCCAAATTGGTAGACGCTGCCAACTGGGTGGTTGGCAAAAGCGACTAGGGCTCCAGCGAAAATGAAAAATCCCGCCGACGAATCGGCGGGATTTCTCTTTAAGAGAAAAAGAATTACTTCTTCTTTGCTGCCTTGCG
>CAZDKF010000050.1:0-7182 GCA_964505955.1 uncultured Rhodoluna sp.
TGCTGCCGCGATTGCTTGCCAGAGAGTTTTGCAATTCGTTGATCGGGCCGCCGGCCTTGATTCATCTTCGATAGATAACACCGGGTATCGCCTGTCGATTGGCTCTGGGCAGGTAAGCGAAATTCAATGGCAGTTCAGCGCAGCCTGCGCTTGTCGAATGAGTTAGCCAAGCAGGGCAAGAAAGCGAGATGGTTCTCTGTCGCGGCCCGAAGCGGTGTCTCGCTTTGCCCATGAGATGCTTAGTTTCTTTTTAGCGCGGGTAACCGCCACATAGAATAAGCGCTTCTCTTCTGCAATCTCGGCCGCTGTCGTTGCGTAAGCAATCGGCATGTAGCCCTCGGTGGTGCCCACGATAAAGACCTGCGACCACTCAAGACCCTTTGCCGCATGGATGGTAGACAGGGTCACCGCCGGTTTCACCGGTTCGTGCTGAGAGCGCTTTCGCTCGTCTAGCTCGGCGGCAAACTGTGAGAGCGTCGAACCTTCGGGCATTTCGTCGAGCATTGCAATCAGGGAGGTGAGAGATTCCCACTTATCCCTCTCGGCACCGGCAGACTCCGGTTGCCTTGCGGTCCATCCGAGGCTGCGACAAATATCGGTGATTAGCTCGAAGGTGGTCTTGTCTTCGCGCGCCGCCGAGTTGGACTCGGCTCGAATTGCGGTCATTGCCCTCATGATTTCGGGGCGATTGAAGAATCTTTCGCCACCGCGAAGTTGGTATTCGATCTGCTGCTCGCTCAGTGCCGCCTCGAACGCCTCGCTCTGACCGTTGACTCGATAAAGCACAGCTATTTCGTTTGGCTTGACCCCCGCGTCGAGTTGTTCGCGAATAACCATGGCTACTTGTCGAGCTTCTTCGGCCAGGTTTGCGAACTGCAGAACCTTTACTTCTTCTCCTGCTTCGCCATGTGCGGTGAGTGAATCAATTGAGTTCGATTGTGCGACGACTCGATTCGCAGCTGCGACAATCTTCTGCGTGCTTCGGTAGTTCTGCGTGAGTTGCAACACGGTTGCATCGTCGTAGCGCTGGTCGAAGTTTCTAAGAAACTCGCTGGTCGCGCCAGTGAATGAATAGATGGTTTGGTTCGGGTCACCAACCACGCAGAGATCGGTGTGGTCGCCCATCCAGGTGTCTAGCAAAGCGTGCTGCAACGGTGAGATGTCTTGATATTCGTCAACCGTGAAAAAGCGATACTGCTGCTGCACGTGACTTAGCGCAAGCGGTTCTGCCCGCAGCATGCCGAGAGTAAGAATCAGAACGTCTTCCCAGTCGAGTTTTTGGGCTTGCACTTTTGACAGCTCATACTGTTTCTGCAGTTCTACATTTTGCTCTGCGGTCAGCGAGCCGATTCTTGGTCGCTTTGCGACGACCTCTTCATACTTCTCGATTGAGAGCATCGAATACTTACGCCACTCGATCTCTGCAGCCATGTCGCGCAAAGCCGCGGTGTCGACCTTCAACTTCAATTCGGTGGCGGCCTGACCAATCAATTTGGCCTTCGACTCGAGCACCTGCGGGGCCGGAACGCCAGCGAACTGCGGCCAAAAGAATTCGAGCTGTGAAAGCGCAGCCGCGTGAAAAGTCTTGACCTGAACACCGGCGGCACCGAGCGCTCGAAGGCGAGAACGCAGTTCGCCAGCTGCGCGATTGGTATAGGTGAGGGCTAGAACACGATTGGCTGCGTAGTAGCCCTTGGCTATGCCGTAGGCGATTCGGTGCGTGATGGTTCGAGTCTTGCCTGTGCCGGCGCCGGCCAAGATGCAAGTTGGACCAACCAGCGACTCGGCCGCTAGTCGTTGCTCTTCATCGAGATTGGCAAGCAGGTCTTCTGCAACGAATTGCTTAGACAACACGGCCTAACCCTTCAGCTCTGATGCCGAGACGAGCTCGCCACCGAACCAGTTCTCGATTAGCGCTCGCGCGATTGAGAGCTTGCCTGGCAGAAGAATGTTCTGAACGTCGGCGGCGATTTCATCGCGGCTAAACCAACGAAGCTTTTCGATCTCTAGCAAGTCAGGAACCAACTCTTGTTCTCCACGCACGCGCGCCTTGAAGCCAACCATCAGCGAGTATGGAAACGGCCAAGACTGGCTTGCTAGATACTCGACATCGGAAACCCTGACTCCGGCCTCTTCAAAAATTTCACGCTCAACTGCAGCGGCCAGCGACTCTCCCGGTTCGACAAATCCGGCCAGAACCGACCAGCGGTTTTCCTCCCAGATTCCTTGCGAACCGAGCAGAATGCGATCTTGGTCGTCGGTAATCGCTGCGATGATTGCCGGATCGGTTCGTGGGTAAAACTCTTTTTCGTCGGCCGAGCAAGTTCTGACCCATCCCCCGTCAATCACTACAGTAGGCGTTCCACACTTTGAACATCTGACGTGGCTTTCGTGCCAGTTGGCAATCGATAGCGCTTGCGCATAGAGACCCGCATCGCGATCGCTCAAACCCGCGCCGTTTCGGCGAAGGCTTATCCATGCGCTGTCATCTGGTTCGAGTTGACTGGCTGCGCTTTCTGAAAGCACCGCGAGCACAATCGGTGTGCCGGCTGGCTCTGCACCAGAAGCTTCGGTTGAGATGCCCAGATAGACCCTGAGCGTGGCAGAGCTAACCGCTTGAACCTCAAAGAGTTTGAGTTGCGGAACCTTGATGTTGTCGTTCTGGCGCAGCAGAATCTTGCCCTGGTGCATCGGCAAAACGCGAGTGAGCTCATTTGCCCAGAGGTCGTCAAACAAATCGGGATTCTTGCGTCGCAAATAGTCTCGGTCGACAGCCGAGCGAGCGAGCGGAAGGTTCAGTGGATTGTTCACAGTGCCTTCCTTTGCCTCGAATGCGTGGCGATACGCCACATTACCCAGTTTGTTGCCTAATCTTTTGGGCATGGGCCAATCTCCCCTAATTTTAGCCGCGCTAGCGACAGACGCCGTTTCGGGCCTCAAGGTGAAGAACGCCATTGGCATCACGGGCGCAGCGGCTGGCAATTTTGATTCGGCACTGATCACAGATGTGAACGGTGACAGCTTCATCGTGCGAGTGCCAACCACTCCAACGGCCGGCGCAGAACTCGAACTGGAGATTCAGGTTCTGAAGAGTTTGAGCGCATTCACCGCTCGTCTCGGCTTTGAGATTCCTCAGAAGGTTGGCGAGACTCGCGATTTGAGCACCGGCAACCGCGTTTTGGTTTTCAAGTATGTGCACGGCAACCCGATTGACACCCGTCGCATGAATGCGGCTAGCGCAATCACCCAGAGCATCGCAAAAGCGATTTCAACAATTCACACGTTGCCAATTGAGCTGGTGCAGAACAACGGGCTTTCAGAATTCAGCCCGGCCGAAAACATAAGACTCAGAGTTGCCGAACTCGACCGTGCCATGCAAAGCGGCCAGGTGCCACCAATCTTGTTGCAGCGCTGGGAAGAAGCTCTCTCTGACGTTTCTCTCTTCAAATATCAGCCAGTTGTCGTTCACGGATCTCTCGCGGTCGAAACGGTTCTCGAAAAGGCGGGCGAGGTCAGTGGAATCATCGACTGGCGAAAAGTTCAGCTTGGAGACCCGGCCCTCGATTTCGGATGGCTCGCAAACGAAGCACCAGAATTGCTCGAATCGATTCTGCTGAATTACCAGTTGAGCCGAACCGCCGCAGATGGCAACATCGCCAAGCGCGCGGCACTCTATGCAGAACTCGAATGGGTCAGATGGTTAGTTCACGGATACGCCGTGAAAGACACCGCCATTGTTGAAGAGGCGATTCAGGGGCTGCAGGAGCTTGCTGGCGCGGCTTCTGAGGGCCAGTTGACGCCGCTTACCGCTTCGGCCGTGGCCGCGGCCGCCAGTGTCGGCTTCGTCGAAACCATAAGTTTTATCGAGCAAGAGGCAGAGGCAGGTTTCTTGGCTGAGCCTGAGCCGGCAGTTGATGCCGATGCTTACCCGGCAACCAAGCCGATCGACCTTCTTGAGTTTCTAGAGTCTGAAGACCAGGAATCAAACAAGCAAGATGACGACAAAGACCTGTTTTAGTCTTCGACCAGCTGCTGCAAAACCCTGTTCCACTCCGTAAGAATTTCGTCGCGGCCAAGAATTGTGTCTGGCGTAAGTTCGACACCCTCGCCAACAAAGAAGAAGCTCGCTTGAACTTTATCGATTGGTAATCCGGTGTATTCAGAGTATGCGAGTCGGTAGAGCGCTAGCTGAAGTGACCTGCGGTAGAGATCGTCTTTGTCTGTCGGTGGCTTGTTGGTTTTCCAGTCGACAATTTGAACGCCGTCTTCTGTTGCATAGATGGCATCCATCTTGCAGATGAAAGTGTTTTGCCCGATGGTCAGTTGAATCTCTTGCTCGACAGACTGCGGAACCAATTTGGCAAAGCGCGAAGCTTCGAAGTTGGCCTTCAGCTCATCGATCGTGTAGAAGTCTTCTTCATCTTCGAGCGCAAAACCTTCTTCTTCGATTAGCGCACCACTCGGAGCAAATTTCTTTTCGACCCAGGCGTGAAATAGGTTTCCGCGGCGCGATTGAGCGAACGGTTGTGTCGGAATCGGTCGAAGCATGCTTTCTGCGACGCCAGAGAGATCCTCGAGAAACTCCTTGAAGCGCGAAGCTGGAATACGCACCGGAAAGTCGACAAGGTGAGTCTGTGATTTCTGTAATTCGCGCTCTTGCAACAAACGAGTAATCAGTTCATCTGTCTCCGAGTTGCTGTCAGTGGCGGAAACCACTTTGCCGGTGGCGGCCAAGACGGCCTCTGCTGCAACCGTGACCTTCTGGGCTGTCTTCTTGCCGAAGACAGGTCTAGGCCAAATCTCAATCTCGTCTGCTTTTTGTAATTCGGGCACCTTTGATGCCTGCTCTGGCAAAACGTAGTCGTCGTCGATTGGCGAATCTGGGCAGGCCAGAACCTCAAGCAAGTAGTCAGAAGGCTTCGAGGCTCGAGGAGCTTTGGTTGCAGCGGTTGGCTTCCAGTAGCTGCCCGATAGCAAGAGCGCGTGACGTGGCCTGGTTATGCCCACATACATAACGCGTCGATCTTCGGCGGCCTCGTGCTCTTTCACGCCTTCTTTATAGAGGTCGACGATGTCGGTGACCTCTGAGGCAGACCTTGCGCTGAGCAGATCAGCGGAAGGCAAGGTTCGACGGTCTCCCCTGAGCGCGTATGGCAACTTGCCAGTGGCAAGCCAGCCGTAATAGCCGATGCCCGGAGGTGGCCCAGTTGGTAGTTCACCGTTGTTCATTCTCGGAATCGCGACGTAATCCCATTCGAGACCCTTCGATCCGTGAATGGTTAGAACCTGAATCACCTTGTTCTGTGGTTTAGCTCTCGGCGCTTCTAGCTTCTCTCGCTCGGCCGCAAACTTCAGATATTCGAGCAAGTTCGAAACTGACGCCGAGTTGTTCGAAGACGCAAAGTTCGCAACAACCGAAACAAATTCATTCACATGAATTAGCGGGTGGCGCCTCGAAGGGTTAGCCATGAGTTCGATGTCGAGCCAGAGTTCTGCAACGATTGCGCGAACAAGTTCTGGCAACGGCAAACCAATGCGGGCGCGCATCGCGGCAAAGAGTTTGCCTGCTTCTTTCATGCGCGCGATACCAACTTCGCTAATACCGTGAGGCACAAGTTCTTTGTCTTCGGTGAGTCGATCGAGAGCATCGACAATCGAAATTGCTTCTTCTTCGGTGCCAGCCAAAAGTTTCTGGCTACTTTCACGAATTCTTCGGTTCAATCGCTTGGCCATCTTGTATAGCTCGTTGATGTCTCTCGCACCGATGCGCCAACGCGCGCCGGTTAGCAAGCGAATCAATTCGGTGCCCGAATCTGGGTTCACCAAAACCGAGAGCGCTGATCGAATGTCTGCGATCTCTGGCATTTCGAGCAACCCGCCGATGCCAACAACTTCTACCTCGAGACCGGCATCCTGCAGACCTCGAACGAACTTTTGCATGTGAGCACGCTTGCTAAGCAGAAGTGCAGCTGTCTGACCACCGCTCGCGTTTCTTGAAGGCTCGGCGAAACGGTCGTTGAACCACTTGGCAACCTGAGCAACTTCTTGGTTGATGTTTTGCTCGAAGCAGATGTCTACGTGGCCCTTGCCCGCGGTTGGAGCTGGCTGAAGGGTGACCACCTCGAGCCTCGAAACTATCTTGGTTGCCTCTTCATCTAGGTAAGAAGGTGGCGCGGCCAGCGGTGCGGCAAGGTAATTAGCCAGGTTCAGCACGCCAGATGGGTTTCGCCAGCTGGTGCTCAGCTTGAATTGCTCGATTGGACTCGAACTAAAGTCAGTCTCAAACTCGCTCAGGTTCGATGCGCTGGCCCCGCGCCATCCGTAGATGCTCTGGTTTGGATCGCCAACGGCAAAGACCGGGTGATCTTTGAATAGGCCAGCGAGCAGCCTGGTCTGCAAGTATGACGTGTCTTGGTATTCGTCGAGCAAGACCTGTTTGAAGCTAGCCTTCTCGCGCTTTGAAACTTCTGGCAATTCGCGAACGGCACGTTCGGCTAAACCAACCTGATCTGAGTAGTCGATTTTTCCTTCGCGAAGTTTGTAATGTAAAAACGCCTCGGCCAGAATCGCGGTGACTCTGGTCTTGCGAAGCTTTTCGGGCAGAGCGATTGCTTCTTTCGCAGCCTTTTGGTCGATGCCTTCGCCCTCTTTTTTCACAAGAGCTTCTAGGTGTTCGATGTTTGCAGTGAGGAATGTCGTCGTCTGCTCGCTGGTGACCAGGTTTTCGGTCATGCTCTGCGACATCTCAATCACACTCTTGATTAGTGCTTCTGGGTTGAAGTCGAGTTCGAGAATTTCAGGTGCGATATCGGCGGCGTTTTCAAAAAGGAACTTGCGGGCAAGCTGAAACTGGGTGGCGTCGGTTAGTTGAACGGCATCGGCTTCATAGCCGAGCTGTAGCGCAAAGTCGCGAAAGATTGAATTCGCGTATGAGTTGTATGTGCTTATAGTCGGCGGTGTGAAGTCAATTGGCAGATCTGCTGGCCAAAGTCCACTGACGTCACGCAACTTCACGAGGCTCTCATAAACACGCTTCGAAAGTTCAGCTGCAGCCTTGCGGGTAAAAGTCAGCCCGAGAATTTGCTGCGGCAACGCATAGCCGTTGGCAACCAACCACGGCACCCTCACCGACATGAGTTCGGTCTTGCCAGATCCGGCTCCGGCTACCACCAGCGCTGGGCT
>CAZDKF010000051.1:0-7058 GCA_964505955.1 uncultured Rhodoluna sp.
CGAGCCCGGTCACCTTGATTTTGGCGGTGGTAGTTGAAACCTTGGCGTCTTGCATCTGCGAGGCGATGGTTCGCTTCCAGATCAGGTCATAGAGCTCAAAGGCCCTGCCGAAGATGATGCCAGCCATCTCAGAAGGTCGCTTGAACACCTCGCCGGCTGGGCGAATCGCTTCGTGGGCCTCTTGCGCGTTCTTCGATTTGCCGGTGTAAACGCGCGGAGCATCGGCAACCATCTCTTTGCCAAACATTTCGGCAGCCTGCGATCTTGCCGCTGAGATTGCCTGAGCAGAAAGCGTTGGCGAATCGGTTCGCATGTAGGTGATGTGACCCTCTTGATAAAGCGACTGCGCGGTATCCATGGTTTGCTTCGCAGACATGCGAAGTTTGCGTGATGCCTCTTGCTGAAGCGTTGAAGTTGTAAATGGCGCAGCTGGTCGCCGAGTCGATGGCTTTGCCTCGACAGAAGTTACTTCAATGTCAACCGACGTTGACTTCATTTGCTCGGCTAGTGAAGTTGCCTCTGCTTCGGTGAGCACTCGAACGTCAGACTTCAGAACTCCGAGATCGTTAAAACTCTCGCCAGTGGCGATTCGCTTGCCGTCGATGCTAAGCAACTTGGCCTCAAAGTTTGGTTCTCCCGAAACCTGAGAATCGAGCACAGCTTTCACATCGAAATAACTCGCAGAAACAAATGCCATGCGCTCGCGCTCGCGCTCAACAACCAAACGCATAGCCGGTGACTGAACACGACCGGCACTCAGACCACGATTAATCTTGCGCCAGAGAACCGGCGAAACCTCGTAGCCGTAAAGTCGGTCGACAACGCGGCGGGTCTCTTGAGCCTGAACCAGGTTTTCGTCGATGTCGCGCGTGTGGCTCAGTGCGGCCTGAATTGCCTCTTTGGTGATTTCGTGAAACACCATTCGCTTCACCGGAACCTTTGGCTTGAGCACCTGCAAAAGGTGCCAGGCAATGGCCTCACCCTCACGGTCTTCATCGGTGGCGAGATAGAGCTCATCCGCGTTCTTCAGGGCTGCCTTGAGGTCGCTCACGGTCTTGCTCTTGCCGGCCGAAATGGCATACATCGGCTCGAAGTCGTTCTCGATGTTGATTGAGAATTTGCCGATTGAGGTCTTCTTAAGCTCAGATGGCACGTCTTTGGTGTCGATCAAATCACGGATGTGCCCGACCGAGGCCAAGACCTCGAAGTCGTTGCCCAGATACTTGCCAATGGTTTTGGCTTTGGCCGGCGACTCGACGATGACCAGTTTTCGGCTATTTGCCACGCATTGCTCCTTGTTTCAGTTGCCCCCGGCAGGCCCAGCTCGAGATGAGGCTTTCAACTCGATGCCGACCACTACAGAACGCAACCGTATAAATGAATCGAAACCGACAATACGACATGAGTCAAGCGACACCATATACATAGTTGCAATTTGGTCAGCAACTTGACAGGGATGACCGCTGCTCAAACCACGGGCCGAATTGGCTGCCGCAACCGCTATTTGGTCGGCCTGAACCGCCAGTTTTTCGGCCGAAAAGAAGACAAAAACCGCCAAATGACTGGCCAGCAGGGCGCTCAGGGTGGTTAGAACCACTCCGAGACCCAAAACCGTGCCTGACCCTCGATTTTCGGTCAATTTGCCCAGAAATGCCACTTTCAGAGACCAATCTTTCTCGCACACTGCGTTTCGGCGAGTCGCAGGCCAAAATCGGGCAAAACTCCGATTTCGAGCATTTGCGAGACTTCGGCGCAAACCATCGTGCCCCTGCTATCGATGGTCAAACCGCGGCCCTCAAGTTGCTCGGCGAAGACCACCTTGACCGAATCGAGTGGCTCGGCCCTGGCCAAGGCTCGAGAAACCATGCCGGCGACCGATACGAGTTTGAACCGCTCGAGCTGAGCCGAGAGAGTTGCAAGCGAGATAGCCATGATCATGAAGACCGTTGGCAGCACCACCGCAAATTCGGCGGTGACCGCACCGGTTTCGCTAGTTGTTGGCCGGTGCATCTTGGTTTGTATAGGTCAGCGCGCTGCGCACCAGATCTAACAAAATTTCTTTTACTTCTTCGCTACGCATGATTACCACCAGAAGTCCGGCGAAGCCAACGGCCGCCATTGTGGCAATTGCATACTCGGCCGTTGCAGCGCCAGCGTCATCGCGATGCCAAGACGAGAGCCTGAGACGTTTGGAGTTGATGTTTTTCAATCGGTTCCTTTCATTATTTTGTGATGAGCGAAATCGAGATAGGCAAAACAGTAATCAACACAAAAGCCGGCAAGACCAGAATCGCAAGCGGGGCTAAAAGTCGAATAGACACGAGCTCAAGATTTTCGTTTTGTGCGTGAGCCGCTAGTCGACGACTCTCCTCTGCGCGATTGCGAAACAGTTTTGCAATCGGTGCACCGGAAACATCCGAGAAGTGAACAAGCTCAGCTATTTCGCTTTTCGTTTGCTCTGATACTTCGATCTCAAAGATTTCGACATAACGGGTTAGCACAACCTCTTGCGATTGGTTCAGAGGTAACCCAACATCAAGGCACAGAGCGATGGCGTCGAGCACGATTTGGTCACCCTGCTGCAGCCGATTCGCGGTCGATAGAATCCTCTGCGACCAGGCCTGCGCGGCGATGAGAAGCAGCAACCCGATAAACAGCGACACGAGCGCGCGCATCGACTCAAAGAAGACGGCAATTGAGCCAAGGCCGAACAGCTGCCCGACCAGGCTAGAACCCAGCGGCAGCAGGAGAACCAGGCGCGCGGTGGCTTTGGGAACCGTGCCAGACAGCCGCAGTTTGGCCGCGTTCTCTTGCTTTTGTTCTGCGATCTTCTCGAGATTTTGTAGTGCCAAAAAGGGTGACCCGCCAGCTTCTTGGCAAACCGCCACTAGCAGGCGATATTGTTTCGCAAACTGGTCGCTCAGTTTTGTTGGGTCTGCAATTACCTTGGCCTGCTCTAGAGATAGACCGCCCACCATGAGCGAGTTGAACCTGGCAATAATTTCTCGGTCAGACATTTCGCCTAATTTCTAGGCAGCGGCGTGAACCCTGGCTTGAAACGTGAATCAGCCAAGCTATCGTGCGCTTGGCCAGATGCGCGATTTGCAGAGGTTCAAAAAGGCTGGCCGTCGCAATTGATTCGATTCGCGCAGAGACTTGCTCAATTGAAGTCGCATGGATAGTTGCCGCCGCGCTATGCCCCGAACTGCAGGCCTGCAACAGAGTAATCAGTTCGGCCGATCGAACCTCACCGATAACAATTCGGTCAGGGCGCATTCGAAGCGACTCAATCAAAAGTTGATTGACTGTTATCTCGCCGCGACCTTCGACATTCGGTTCACGCGCTATGAGCGAAACGCTGTCTTTAGATAACAGTTGCAACTCGGCAGTGTCTTCAATCGTGATTATTCGCTCGGAAGAATTCTCAGAGAGAAGTGCTCGAAGCAGAGTGGTTTTTCCGGCACCGGCCGAACCGCTGATCAAGAAACTTTCTCGGCTTTCGAGCACTTGTCGCAACTGCTGCGTCTGCGCTTGAGAAATCTGATTTACACCGAGCCATTGACTCAATGCCAAGTCGCGCGATGCGTGAACGCGAATCGAGAGATGAGTTTGCCTATTCACCGCCGAGGCCAACATCGCGTGAACACGCAATTTGTCGAGGTTCGCGCTTGCAAAGGGGTGTGCCAGATCTATCTGTTTGCCACCCAGTGAAACCAAAAGCTTGGCTGCCTGCGCCAACTGATCTTCGCTCTCAAAGCCCGATGCGACCGGCGACCACCTGTTATGCCGCAGAACGGCCGCGTGAGAGTGGCCGTTGAATACCAGGTCGGTGACTCCTGCCTCGGCAAGCAGCCGAGCTATGGGCAAGAGCTCGGGTTGAGTAAACATGGGCCAAGGATGGCTGCTGACCAAAGGGTGCGGGGTATTCCACGCAAATCTGTGGATTAAAAAGAAGAGGGCGGCAGGTTTGGGGGAAACCTGCCGCCAGCTATACCTGATTGGGGGAATCGGTATAACTTGCTGGAACGAGCCAGCTGTTAAATCATAATCTTTGGTCTCTTCGATTCATTCCTAGAGAGAAAGAAAGTCTTCGATTTAGCAGAAAATTCTAAGAATCTGAAAACTGCACTCAATCCCACCTTTGAATTTGTGGCATTATGACCACCAGCAAACAAATGTTGGAGGACAAAGATGTCTGCCGAAAATTTTCACTTCGCTCCGAGTAACGCTTTCACCCGTCAAGCCATAGCTCAGGCCAGTCTCTATGACGAAGCAAAGGCCGATCGCCTGGGTTTCTGGGCCAAGCAGGCACGCGAGCTCTACTGGCACAAACCCTTCACCCAGACACTGGATTGGACCAACCCACCATTTGCCAAATGGTTCGCCGATGGCGAGCTAAACATCTCATACAACTGTCTAGACCGTCACATTGAGGCCGGCAACGGAGATCGCACCGCAATCTACTTCGAAGGCGAACCGGGAGACAGCAAGCAGCTGACCTATGCAGAACTAACCCGCGAGGTGAAGAAGGCAGCCAACGCCCTCACCGCGCTCGGCATCAAAGCAGGCGATCGCGTTGCCATATACATGCCGATGATTCCCGAGGCCGTTATTGCGATGCAGGCGGTTGCCCGCATCGGCGCTGTGCACAGCGTTGTCTTCGGTGGTTTCAGCGCTGAGTCACTCAGTTCACGAATCGAAGACGCAGAAGCAAAACTCGTAATCACAGCAGACGGCGGCTTTCGCAAGGGAAAGGCGAGTGCGCTCAAGCCAGCGGTTGACGAGGCACTCGGCGCGGGCAAATGCGCATCCGTGAAAAATGTTTTGGTAGTTCGTCGCACCAACCAAGACGTCGATTGGGTCGAAGGCCGCGATGTTGAATGGAGCGAAGCCGTTGGCAACGCGAGCGAAGAGCACGAAGCGCAGGCGTTCGAAGCAGAGCATCCGCTTTTCATTCTTTACACATCGGGCACCACGGGCAAACCAAAAGGCATCTTGCACACGTCGGGCGGATACCTAACGCAAGCTGCATACACGCACAAAAATGTTTTCGACTTGCACGCAGAGAAAGACATCTACTGGTGCACGGCAGACGTTGGCTGGATTACCGGTCACTCGTATGTCGTCTACGGCCCGCTCGCCAACGGCGCAAGCCAGGTGATCTATGAAGGCACACCGGATATTCCAGACTGGGGTCGTTGGTGGAGCATCATTGAAAAATACAAGGTCAGCATCTTCTACACGGCACCAACCGCGATTCGCACGTTCATGAAACTCGGCAGCGAGATTCCAGACAAATACAACCTCAAGAGCATTCGCGTTCTCGGCTCGGTTGGTGAACCAATTAATCCTGAAGCATGGATGTGGTACCGCGAGCACATCGGAGGCGGGCAAGCCCCGATCGTCGACACCTGGTGGCAGACCGAAACCGGCTCAATCATGGTTTCGCCTCTGCCGGGCGTGACCACGCTGAAGCCGGGCTCTGCCCAGGTGCCGCTGCCGGGTGTCTCGGCCGCAGTGCTCAACGATGAAGGCAAAGAGCTCGGCCGTGGCGAGCCCGGGCTGCTCGTGCTAACCGAGCCATGGCCATCGATGCTTCGCGGGGTGTGGGGAGACTCAGACCGATTCAAAAAGACTTACTGGTCACAATTCGAAGGCAAATACTTTGCAGGCGATGGTGCCAAGTGGGACGCCGAAGGCGATCTCTGGCTGCTCGGACGCGTTGACGACGTGATGAACGTATCTGGTCACCGATTGTCGACAGCTGAAATCGAGAGCGCCCTGGTGTCGCATCCATTCGTTGCCGAAGCCGCGGTGGTTGGCGCTAATGATGAAACTACCGGTCAGGCGGTAGTGGCTTTTGTGATTCTGCGGCAAAACCAAATCGAAGCTGCTGGCAGCGACGCTGACGTTAGCAAAATTCTACGCGAGCATGTTGCCAAAGAGATTGGTCCGATTGCTAAACCTCGCACGATTATTGTGGTTGCAGAGTTGCCGAAGACTCGCAGTGGAAAAATCATGCGTCGCCTACTTCGCGATGTTGCCGAAGATCGACCAATCGGTGATGTCACAACTCTTGCCGACACTAGCGTGATGAATATCATCAGCAACAAAATTGCCGGTGGAGCAAACGACTAACCTTGTCATTATGACAGTAGACAGTCGAATTAGAGCAATAGATCCGGGTGATACTCGATCGATGACTGAACGCCTGAATGCCGGCGACTGGTACAAAGCTGGGCCTGAGCAATGGCAGGCGATTGCTGCAGCTAGCAGACTCTGCACCGAATACAACAACAAACTGCCTTTTGATTCCGATGCTGCGGTTGCGTTGCTGCCAGAAATTTTCGGCACTGTCGGTGCAGGTCTATGGTTGCGCGAACCTATCAAGGTCGATTTCGGCAAGAACATTCACTGGGGCGATAACTGTTTTGCAAACTACGGTTTGATTGCGCTCGATGTCGCAGAAATTCGCATCGGCTCGGGAACGATGTTCGGCTCGAACGTGCAGCTGATGACTCCGATTCACCCACTCGACCCAGAATTGCGAGCACAGGGATGGGAGGCTGCCCTTCCGATCACTATCGGCAAAAACGTGTGGATTGGTTCTGGAGCGATTATTCTCGCCGGGGTCGAAATCGGCGATGATGCTGTAGTCGGCGCGGGTGCAGTGGTGACCAAGAACGTGGCAGCCTCAACCGTGGTTGCGGGAAACCCCGCCAGATTCATTCGAAACGTTAGGTAAGAACTACTCGAATTCAGCGATTAGCTCGACTTCGACAGGCGAGTCGAGTGGCAGCGACGGCACACCAACTGCGCTGCGTGCATGAACTCCCTTGTCACCGAAAACTTCAACCAAGAATTCGCTAGCGCCGTTCATGACTCCCGGCTGACCGGTGAACTCTGGAACCGACGACACGAAGCCGACAACCTTCACGATGCGGGTTACGCGATCTAGATCGCCAATTGCCAACTTGATTGCCGCGAGCGCGTTTAGAGCGCACTGGCGAGCGAGGGGCTTTGCCAACGCCGGGTCAACCAAGCCGTCGGACGCCCCG
>CAZDKF010000052.1:0-7040 GCA_964505955.1 uncultured Rhodoluna sp.
AGTTTCAATGTTGAAGCTCGGTGCTTGGTAAGAAACCGTTAGCGTCTTGTCGCTACGGATTGCGTGTGGCAAGGTAAGGGTGGCGGTTGAACCGCTGGTCGAAACGCTAGAAACACTCACGGCATTGCCGTCAACGAGAACGGTGAATGTCGACGCGGCCGCAGTCGTGGCGCTGAGAGCTTCATCAAAGGTGAGCACCAAAGATGTTCCGTTGCTGCTGAGAACTGCGCCGTTAGACGATGCAAGAACCGGTGCTCGAAGATCTAGAACGCTCGCGAAGCTCGAACCGCCACCACCACCTCCGCACCTGACGCGACACCGAACCCGCTGGTGAGGCTTGAAGTTCCGGCGGCTCCGTTCGCTGCGCCCGTTATTGCCGGGCTTGCCGCTCCGCCGGCAGTTCCAACGGCAGCCTGGGTAGCTCCGCCACCAAAGTTAGTTCCGGTTCCAGAACCCGCGGTTCCGTTGCCACCGGTTAGACCGGTTGAGTCGTTGCCACCACCATTACCGCCGGCACCCTGAAGCGAAGCACCACCGCCACCACCCGCGGTTAGCGAGTGCCTTGGTGTTGAGGCCACTGCGAACACAGATGAGCCACCACCACCAGATGCAAAGAGGTTGTTCTTGTTATTCGTGCAACTAGTGTTGCTCGCCGCACCACCTGAACCGAATGGTGCAGTTAATACTGAACCAACACAAGCCTGAGGAGCTGTGACGGTACCGCTCATGTTGGTCAGGCCAATGGCCGTCGTGGATCCGCTCGAGAAGTAGATTGCCTGACCAGAGGTGCCACTGGTTGAAACCCTTGTGCCGTTGAAGAATGCGAACGAACCGGTCAGACCGCTAACGGTGATTGTGTCACCAACTTGGATGCCGTGAAGATTTGAAACCCAGATGTAACCAAAGCCGCTGGCTTCGTTTCGCACCTGCTGACTCGTCAAGTTCGACCATGGTTTCGTTGTGCTATTACCAATTCCCCCATCGCCGACTGTCAGGTGGAAAGACTGCCCAGGGGTAACCGAATAGGTGCTCTCAACATATCCACCTGATCCACCGTTATAAGTTGTAACAGCGCCGAGATCTCCGCCAGAGGTCGTTGCACCACCACCTGCACCGTAAACCTTGAACGTTACCGATGTGACCCCTGAAGGAACTATCCAGCTGTGAACGGCACCAACGTAGTTGAACTCTTCTGTGGTCGAGCCGTAAGTGACGATTATGCAACCACTGCCACCCTGAGTATTGGCGCGAACGCTACCCCCGACACCAGGAGCACCTTTATTGGCAGCACAGCTGGCAGACTTCAAAGAGTTGTTCGTGGCAGCCTGTGAAGAAAGCGACGTCGAGTCGTTTCCTGATGTGTCTTGAACCGCGGCGTTAGACACCGATGTGCTCGTTGGCGAAGGTGCCGTATAACTTACCGAGACCGCTTGACCCTGCAATATTGCCGGTGAGACCGAAAGAACAATTGTTGAACCGCTCACCGCGACATTCGTTACCGAAAGGGGTGAGCCAGCTGCCGTGATGGCATACATGTTTGCCATGGGGGCAATCGTGCCGAGCGATTCGTTGTAAGTCAGCGTTACGGTGCCACCGGTGTTGCTCACAGCTGCCGACTGGTAAACCGGTGGCGTTATGTCGGCAGTCGAAGAGTTTGTGATTGTCGTGGTTGCTAGAGAAGCGGCGTCTTCACCAGCCAGATTCTGAATTGCGTTATTGGTCGTTAGGTTCGACGAGGCTGGCGCGTTGTACTTCAAAGTCACTGTCTGCCCGACCCCAACTTTTGGATCAAGATTCAAAACAACTGTCGAACCGCTCACGGCGACGTTCGTCACGGTTGCGGCAGAACCGTTAACCATCACTTCGAACGCAGATGCGAGGGCTGTGGTTGACGCCAGCGCTTTCGAATAAGTGATTGTTAGATTCGTGCCAGCAGCGTTCACGGCCGCGCTCTGGTAGATCGGGTTAGAAAGCGGAGTGACCGAATTGGATGCCACAGATGCGGGTGAAACCGCCGTCGAAACCGTGTTGAAGGCAACAGCCGTGAACGTATAGCCCTGACCATTGGTTAAGCCCGTGATCGTGCAGCTTCCAGAGGCCCCCGTTACAGTGCAAGTCTTGGTGTTATCTTGAACGGCTGTAACGGTATAGCTGGTTGGGGTCACACCAGCGCCAGCCGCCACTGTGATGGTGGCTTGTCCATCACCGGCGACTGCAACGGGGGCAAGTGGTGCGTTAGGTGGCGTGTAGCTTGCGAAAAACTGTCTGACCGAAGGTATGCCTTCGGTTGCGACCACAATTTTGCCATCGGGCTTTATGGCTATTGAGTTGACAGTCGTGTTCAACTCGCTTGTTAACACCTGAAATGTCGAGTCCAGTGTTAGGTCAGCGTTGTACCTAATTAGATTGCCAGTGAAGTTACCACCGACAACAATCTTTCCGTCGGTTTGCACGGCAACACTTTGAACAGTGCTGTTTGGAGTGCTCGCAAAGTTGCCTGCAAGTGTTCCGTCAGCGTTTAGTTTCTTGACTCTACCAGTGAAGCTTCCGCCGACAATAATTGTTCCGTCGCTTTGGATAGCAATGTCTTCCACTGTTCCACCAATGGCGGCGGCGGCGTTTGTGTTGAAGGTTGTATCAGCGACACCAGTTGAAGTTATCCTCTTCAAGCCGCCGGTAAATGTTCCACCAACAAGAATTCTTCCGTCAGACTGTACGGCAATTGAGTTGACTGTTGTGCCAACAGAAGAGGACGCATTTGTATTAAAGGTTGTATCGGCGGCACCGGTCGCAGATACCCTCCTTAGTCCGCCTGTGAAGTTGCCGCCAACAAGGATGCTGTCTGAGGTGTAAATTGCAACAGCGTTACCGGTGCCGCTTGTGCCAAGTGAAGTTGCGACCGCGCTGTTAAACGTGGAGTCGATTACACCGGTTGAAGAGAATCTGTTCAGTGGGCCACCTGAGTTATCGCCGACAACTATTCGACCGAGAGAGTCAACCGCAAGAGCTTGTCCACTGTTTACCGTCCAGGTGACAGACGCGTTCGAGTTGAACGTTGCATCGGCGACGCCGGTTGCCGAAACTTTCTTGAACGCGCCATTAAAGTCACCGGTAAAAATAACTGATCCATCGCTAAGCACGGCGATGTCATAGGTTCGGTTTGTGGTTTGAGACCCAAAATTTGTCTTGAAGGTCGAATCAACCGCACCAGGCGTATTCGCCAATGCCGAGCCTGAATTGAACGCGTTGCTGACTGTAAGAAGTGTGACAAGGATGGCCAACGCAGAGATGGCCCAAGTCGGCCATCGCCTCAGACGCAGCGAGATAGATGTCACATAACAAGGCTAAGTTGTGGCAATTTTCAGATTCTTGAAACATACCTGTGCACGAACATAGGTGGCTCATTTACTCTTTTAGCCGCCAACCAAGGCAGCGATAAAGCTATTGCTTTGGAGGTAGGGCAACTACTCCGTCTTCAAGCGAGAAGACCGGGCTGATGTATGAGCCATCACCGATAAAGATGTATCCCGGAACCAACCAGGTTTCGCCGGAGGCATCCCAGATCATCACGTGAGTCTTTACCGCCTTGTTTAGCTCAACGACAACTGTGGTTGGGGTTGGTTCGACTGCAGGAGCCTCACCTTCGCTGCCACCCTTTGGTGTGGGAATCAAACCGTCGATGTTGATCTGGTTCTGGCTGAAGTACTTGTCATAGGCCGAAGAAGAAATCGATCCAGAGAAACGCCAGTCGCTTAGACGCTCGACGGCTTTCTTTGCAGAGATGGTTTTGAATTCACCTTTGTCGACAAACTTTGCTGAGTGACCAGAAACTGACGAGAGCTTGCCGTTTGAAGACCAAGAGACCGAATATTCAATTGGGGTGTCTTCGCCGTTTAGTTGCATCGCAGCCGAAGCCCACGCTCCCCAAACATCTGACTGCACACGCACATCCGCTGCATCAACGGTGAAACCGATTGACTTAAAGATTCGCACCGCTTCAGCAGTTGCCTCGGCCTTAGTTGGCACCAACTCTGGTGTCGGCTTCTGCTCGCGGTAACTCGTGCAGTAGGTTTCGCCGCTATCGGTTTGACCTGTCTCGAGACATTCTGGTTGCGGGTATGCACTCGGGTCTGAGTACCACCAGCTGCCGGTGCCAATCCATGAAATGTTGATGCTCTTTGATGTGCCATCTTGCGAACCAGCTGTCAGCATCTGGTAGCCCTTTGACTCTGGGCCCAAATCGATAGTTTGGTTGGTGACGCCATCAACACCGAAGACGCGCATCAGCTTGGCCAACAAGATATCAGGGTCACCAGCTAGTTCGACTTTGTAAACGCGCGCGCTCGAGCCCTGGTCGCTTAGTTCTGAACCAGCAACATAGCTGTAAGTGATCGGGTTGATCCACATCATCTTGTCTGAGGTTCGGGCATCGCCGCCCAAAGCCATCGAACTGGCGGGTTCTTGGCTTTCACTTAAAGATCTTGAAGACATCGCCTGCTGCCCCTGTGCCTCACCGAGAGTAATCAGACCGGTTTGCGCGCTGGGCCCAAAACTCATGCTCGCAAACACCGAAAGTGCGAGCACGCCCGAGCCAGCAGCCGCGACAAAAGAGTTTCGCTGGCGCGCGGTCTTGGCCTTACGGTTGCCCGACTCAATTGAGCTTTCGATAAGGGTTTCGTTTATTTCAACGTTGGCTGCGGGGTCGGCACTCTTGATGCGGCCCATGATGTCTTTTTCGTTCATATCTTGATTACGTGCCATGCCTTCAGAATCTTTCTAGCTAATCTTTCTCGGCTAATGCAGTTTCGATTTTCTTGCGAGCCTTGAATAGCCGCAGGCTTGCGGCGTTGGGTGTGATGTTGGCGGTGCGGGCGGCATCGGCAATAGAGAGATCTTCGAAAGCAACCAGCGCCAGAATTTCGGCCTCGGCGGGGCTGAGGGTTTTCCAGGCTTCGGCCAAGTCGAAGTCGAGAACGGCCAGAGCTTCGGGTGAAGGCGCAGTTTCTACAGTTTTTTGTAATTTCAAGAAACTTGCGATGCTATTTTGACGACGACGCAGGTTTAGCACCTCGAAGGCCGCAATTCGATAGAGCCAGGGCAGTTCTTCGCCGGGCACCACCTGCGAGCGTTTGCGCCAGGCAATCTCGAAGACGTTGGCCGCCACGTCGTCAACGTCGTCTGCCGCGATGCGGCGAGAGAGATAACGGCTCAACGCCGGCAAGTGTTCGCGAAAGACCGCACTGAACTGCTCTGGTGTCACAATGCCCTTTCGGCGTAATTACCTTCTATAAGGATTATGTCTTGAGCAAGGTAAATCTTTCTTAAAGAAAACGCGGGTGGCCGTTGGCCACCCGCGAAATCACCCTAACCAGGAGAATCTGGCTATTTCGGAACCTGAACCGCTAACTTCGTGGCTACGCCATCGATTGTCACGGTTACAACCTTTGATCCCGCAGTCGTTCTCAAACTCACGACTGCCGAGTTAGAAGAGAGCTTGCGTGATACAGAGGCAGAACCAGCGATGCTGATTCGAGCGCTCTTTCCAGCGCCATTCGTGATGGTTACCATGACCAGGCCTTTGCTCGCCTTTGCGGTAACGGCAGGCTTAGTGCTGGTCCACTGAATGACAGTAGAAGCAGAAACCGGGAATCCATCTGCAGTGGTGTAGGTAGCAGACACGATTTGGGTTCCTGATACATCACTGCTGTTGTTTACGAATGTCGAAACATTTCCTTCAGCGTCTGTAGTAGCAGTGCGGCCCACCGAACCAACTCCGTCAGAAGCAAACTTCACGTCTACTCCAGCAATCGCTGCACCCTTTGCGTCTTTCAACTTGAAGGTCACAGGGGTCTTGGTGTTTACATTCATTTCAGCTGAAGCCGCACCCGAGAGGGTTGCGCCACCAGTCGGCTCAACGAAGTGAACAAGCAGCATGTCGAAGCCTTGCTTGTCAGCTACGTATGGCTGAATGTTTGAGCCAATTTCGTTAGCAATGCCAACGGTCGGAGGTGCGCTGAGGCTCGAAGGCATTGCTTCACCCTTAGCGTTTGTGTTGGTCAGAACGAAAGTGACCTGACCGTTTGCGTCGGTATTCTTCTTTGGCAAACGAGTCTCGCCCTTGCCACCGCAGTCATCTCTGCCGATAACGGTCGAACCATAAGTGAAGGTGGCCTTTGAACACGAGTAGTTAGCGTTCACGATCAGCTCCACCGGAGTGTTTGGCATGGGTGCACCATTTGCGTCTGTGACCTTATAGGTCAACGCGAAGGTAGATCGAGCGCCCAAATACTTCACGTAGGCCCTGGTGTCTGGGTCGCGGTACTCGCGAATGCCATCCCACCAAGATGCGTCATAGCTTGAACCGATGAAGGTCTTCTGCAAACGCACGTGAACATACTTGCCTTGATCGGCTTCGTTCA
This sequence comes from uncultured Rhodoluna sp., assembly GCA_964505955.1. Taxonomy (GTDB): domain Bacteria; phylum Actinomycetota; class Actinomycetes; order Actinomycetales; family Microbacteriaceae; genus Rhodoluna. The sequence continues at coordinate 6,420 of CAZDKF010000052.1, forward strand.
TTGTCGACTGGGGAATGTTCATGAGGTTGTTCCCCCACATCGGACTGGTAGCTCCGTTGAAAGCGATGTCATCGATGAAGTAGACGGCACCCCTGTCAGCGGTTCCGAAGTTCGGGAAGAAAGCAACCGTGTTATGAGTTCCAACGTTTCCGGTGAAGTCCCACTTGAGTTGCTGCCAGCCGGCACGCCAGGTAGTCGCAGTCGCCTCCATAGCTGTGCCACCATCAAGCTTCAGCATCATCGGAGTGCCCGCTGCTGGAGCGAAAACGTTAGCGGTCACTGTGACACCAGCACCGTAATCGCGGCAAACGTTGATAAGAAGGTTAAAGCCAGCCCATACCTCCGAAGCGTTTGCAGCTGATCCCTTAGTGATCTTTACTGCACGCGAGTTGCCCTGAGAACCGCCAGCTGGTGCCGCGGCGATTTCACCGTATGCGCCACCAAAGCCGTCATTCGACAAAACACCAGAAGTGTCTCCCGGCTCCATGTTCGCAAGTACAGCTGGGGCAGTTACATCACAGGTAACGGTCTTGTTGAAAGTGACATCGTCTAGAAAGTAGGGGCCGCCGCCGTAGTTACCAAAGTTTGGAAACAAGGTGGCTTTCTTGTAGTTGGTTGCGT
>CAZDKF010000053.1:0-7003 GCA_964505955.1 uncultured Rhodoluna sp.
AAAGAGTCTTGGCTCGGGGTTGCGAAGAAAGCCAGCCCGTAGGTTGCCAAGCCGGCAAGAGCGATTGTGATTCGACCGGGCATCTAGAAGCTGCGCGCCCACACGGCAACCACAAGCGAGAGAGTTGCACCGAAATAGAAGAAAGAAGTCATCAAGAGTTGAACTGGCGAATCGTTGGCGGCTAGATCACTGATTGTTTTGACAACCGGATCAAACTCTGGCCACAGTGCTTGCGCCAAATTGAAACCGACGACAACCTGAATCGGCCCAAGAATGGCCGCGACCAGTGCCGGCCATTGAATTGTCTGAACTGGTTTCTGCATGTTGACCAATCTACTTCGCTATGCGATTAGATTGCGATTCAATTTCAACTAGCGCGTTTTTGTCTCGCCGAGAAAAGAAACCGAGAACGGTTGCCACCACCCAGATCGACTCTGAACTGTACGCCAATCGCCAGGTTGCACTGTGCACCGAAGTTGCCGAAACCAACCTGACTTGGTTGCCGCTGTTTGCGGGTGCCGCTGGCGAATTGCTGTCGTTTAGGTTGCGCAGCAGCAATAGCGCCATGACTCTTCTGGTTGCCGCCGCCGAAAACGGATAGACACCAAATCTGGCGAGACCCTTATAGGTGTAGTTCAGCACCTTCACGCCGAGCACCGATCTCGTTGCCGCCGGCGGTGCGACCGTGTAAGACACCAGGTTGCCTTGCCTTGCCGCTACCATGGCCCGCCACTTCTCGCTGTGTTTTGCCAGAAGGTAGCTTGAGCCCTGCCTAACCGAGGAGGCATCGAAAGACACGGATGACCCCGAGGTCGTTTCGATCAGAGTTGGCGCGGCCTTTTCGAGTTGCCCAAAGATGCGCCAGAAGCCGTCGCGCGCTCGAACCAGCGAACCGCGAGCGCGGTGTTTCTCAAGCTGTCTGTCATAAATCTCCTTGCCAGCAACCACAACGTCTAGCGGTGTAGCCAGCCAAGAAAGAGCGAGTTTCGACTTGGCGATGTTTGTCGAAGCTGCCGCGATAAGCGCATCCTGGGCGGCCTGCGCAATTATCTGGTTCGAGCCACCGATGTATGCATAGCTCGATAAGACAATGCGCGATTCGGTTCTCGATAATTCATGCAGCCAACTGGCGATAGCCGAAACGTCTTGCACGAGATCGAGGCCGGCGCGTTCATAGAGTTCTGGCTTCGCCGTGTTTGCGCGCAACACGGGAACCAAGAGTGTGCCAGCCGACCGTTTGGCGTGTTCGATTAGTGCCTGCCAGGCAACCGGGTTTGGCCTTGCCACAACGGCAACTCGACCGCCGAGGCTCAGCCAGTCTTTCGCACCAGAGAGTTCGGCGTTTCCGGCTAGCGCAAAAAGAAGGTCGCCGCCTGGTTTTGTGTTGGGGTTGTTCTGCAAAAATTTGAATGCCTCGAGCACATCGGGTTCTGCTAGGTCGCGGTTGACCCATTCGTTCGCCAATTCAGCGAGGTTGGCGTTCTGCCACATCGGCTCGACTACACCGGTTCCAGTCACCACGACAGTGTCGACGAGACCCTTTGCAATGAATCCGGCACGAGCTAGCCCGGCAATTGATTCATTGTTTTCGTTTTGGATTTGCTCGGTCATTGCATTCAGAGCCGACTGCATTACTTCGAGCGCGATTGCCCGATTGCCAAACTCAATTTCGCTGAGCCGCAAGAAGTAGCTCTGGTAGTTCTTTCGCCACTTGGCTTCGGCCAAAATCTCGCGAGCAAAAGCGGGATGGGCCTTCTCGACCGCAGTCGCGAGAATTTGCTTGGCGAATTCGGTAGACCCGACAAAGTTGCCTTGTAGGTCTCTAAAAGTGAACTTCACAGCAACTGCCTCTCTGGTCACCCTGCTGAGACAACGAGCTCAAAATTCGGAGTTCTTTATACTTAGGTCTAGCGCCTCGGCAAATTTCAGCCTAGCCGTAAGCACCGCAACCGTCAGGTCAGGAGTTATCGAATGAGCGTAAAGCACGAGGCCAAGCTCTCTGACGGGCGAGACCTCTTTTACTTCGATGACGCTGGTTCGTCTCTAACTTCAGAGCGCAAGCCCGATCAGCGCCCGGCAGCCGAGCGGCCAGCTGTTGCCGAGATGCGCCTAGACTCGCTCACCTCAGAGTGGGTTTCGGTTGCAGCCCACAGGCACGCCCGCGCATTCTTGCCACCTGCTAACCAGTGCCCGCTCTGCCCAACCACTGCCGAGAACCTGAGTGAACTGCCAGATGTTTTCGATGTCGCCGTTTTTGAAAACAAGAGCCCGTCATTTGGCCCCGAGCTGCTTCCCGAGGTCGATGAGAACTTTGCCCGAGTCGATGGCCTAGACCTTGGAGCAACTAGAAAGTCTGTTGGCCGTTGCGAGGTGGTGGTTTTCAGCCCCGAACATCTCGGCTCGCTCGGGGCAATGCCGGTTGAGCGCGTAAAGACTGTGCTAGATGCTTTGGCCGATCGCACAGAACACCTTCAATCACTACCCGGCGTCATGCAGGTTTTTCCGTTTGAAAATCGTGGTGAAGAAATTGGCGTGACCCTGCACCACCCGCACGGGCAGATTTATGCCTACCCATTCGTGACACCGCGCACCCAGAAGTTGCTTTCGTCGATTGAGCGATTTGGTGCAGACCTCTTTGAACAGACATTGAAGTTCGAACAGAACTCAGAGCGCACTCTGATTCGCAGCGACAACTTCACCGCTTACGTGCCGTTTGCCGGACGTTGGCCAATTGAGATTCACCTGCTACCACACAGACACGTTCAGCACCTCGCGCAGCTAACCGCCGATGAGCGAACCGAGTTGGCCGAGGTTTACCGCAGCCTCTTGGGCTCACTCGATGATATCTATGAGACGCCGACTCCATACATCTCGGCCTGGCACCAGGCACCGCTTCTTGAGGCTGGTAAGAATGTGCGTTTGCAGCTACAGATAACTTCTCCTCGGCGCGCAGCAGACAAGTTGAAATACCTTGCAGGTTCAGAATCTGCTATGGGCGCATTCATCGCCGACTTCGCACCAGAGAAGACAGCAGCACAAATTCGCGAAGCACTAACTGCAAGCAACTCAGGCAGAAGCCACTAGCGTGACCACCTCGCGAAATATCGAATCAGTCGCTGCCGCTTTCGAGAGCCAATACGGCTATGCGCCAGTCGGCGTTTGGTCTGCGCCGGGTCGCGTAAACCTGATTGGTGAGCACACCGATTACAACCTGGGTTTCGTTCTTCCGTTTGCCATCAACCGGCGTACCTACGCAGCTATTAGCCCGCGCCAAGACTCGCTGGTTAGAGTCAGCTCTTCGTTTTCGCCCGTACAACACGAGATAGAGCTCGGCCAGATAGCCAAAAACTCCAACAACGACTGGGCGGCATACCCGTTCGGCGTTGCCTGGGCCATCGCAAAGGTAAGTCAAACCGTGGGTAAAGGTTTTGACGCCTACTTCGAATCAGACGTTCCGGTAGGTTCTGGACTTTCTTCTTCGGCAGCGATCGAGTGTTCAACAGCGCTAGCCCTAAATGAACTCTGGAACACCGGGCTGTCGCGAGCCGAGTTGGCTCGTTGCGGACAACTCGCAGAAAACGAAATTGTTGGTGCACCCACCGGAATCATGGATCAGTCAGCATCGCTACTTGGAGAAAGAGACCACGCGGTTTTTCTCGATTGCAAGTCGCTCGAGGCACAGTCGATTGAATTGGGTTTCGACGCTGCCGGTCTCGAGTTGCTGATTATCGACACTCGCGTTGCCCACCGACTCAACGATGGCGGCTATGCAACAAGGCGCGCGGCCTGCGAGCTTGGTGCTTCGCAAATGGGTGTTGCCTCACTGCGTGAAGTTTCTGTAGATCAACTCGATAAAGCTAAAGAAATCATGGATGACGTTACCTTCAGAAGAGTGAAACACATCGTCACCGAAAACGAGCGCGTGATTGAAACCGTTGAGAAGCTTCGAGCAGACGGGCCGACCGCAATCGGCGCTCTTCTCAACGCATCGCACGTCTCGATGCGCGACGACTTTGAAATGTCAATCGATGAACTCGACACCGCGGTCGATGTCGCAATTCGCCACGGAGCTATCGGGGCACGAATGACCGGCGGTGGATTCGGCGGTGCCGCGATTGCGCTTGCTCCGATTGCAAAAGTCAGTGAGATTACTTTGGCGGTTCTTGCCGAATTTGAATTGCTCGGTTATGGCAAACCAAACATCTTCACGGTGACCGCCGACCAAGGCGCTCGACGCGACCGCTAAGTTTCTGTTTAAGCCAGAGGATCTGGCGTCATCACATACTTGGATTCAAGATATTCGTTGATGCCCTCTGGGCCACCTTCTCGACCAAGACCAGAAGCCTTTACGCCACCAAATGGTGCCGCCGCGTTTGAGACCAGGCCGGTGTTTAGTCCGGTCATGCCGGTGTCTAGGGTCTCGATTAGTCGCAATCCGCGCTTCAAGTCTTGAGTGAATGCATAGCTGACCAAACCGAACTCGGTGTCGTTGGCAAGGCGCACGGCCTCTTCTTCGGTCTTGAAGCGGGTAATTGGCGCAATTGGGCCAAAAATCTCGTCTTGAAGAATGGTCGAACCGGGCTTCACATTGTCGAGCACGGTAGGAGCAAAGAAGTAGCCGTCGCCCGATTGGGCTTCGCCACCGGTGAGCACGTTTGCGCCCTGCTTCTTGGTCTCTTCGACCAAGCGGGTCATGTTGGCTCGTGCCTTCTCGTTGATCACAGGGCCGCAAGTGGTGGCCTCGGCCAAACCGCGGCCAAGTTTGAGTGCACCCATTCTCTCGGCAAACTTCTGGCCAAATTCTTCTGCAACGGAATCGTGAACAATAAAGCGGTTGGCCGCGGTGCAAGCCTGGCCGATGTTGCGCATCTTCGCGAGCATCGCGCCATTCACGGCAGCATCGATGTCTGCATCTTCAAACACAAGGAAAGGTGCGTTTCCGCCGAGCTCCATCGAGGTGCGCAAGACTCGCTTAGCGCTTTGCTCGAGCAATTTGACGCCGACCTCGGTTGAACCGGTGAACGTAATCTTGCGAAGACGCGAGTCCGAGATGATTGGCGCACTCGTTGCTGCAGATGTTGAAGTTGTGATCACGTTGACAACTCCGGCTGGCAGACCGGCCTCTTCGAGGGTTGCGACCAGCAACAAGGTTGTGAGCGGAGTAAGTTCAGCCGGCTTTACCACCATTGTGCAACCGGCAGCAATCGCCGGCCCAATTTTTCTAGTTGCCATAGCCAGAGGAAAGTTCCACGGAGTGATTGCAAACGCAGGACCAACCGGACGTTGAGCGACAAGCATCCTGCCCGCGCCTTCGGGCGAAGTTCCGTAGCGACCTGAAATTCGAACGGCCTCTTCGCTAAACCAGCGCAAGAACTCGTTGCCATATGTAACTTCGCCGCGAGCCTCGACCAGTGGCTTTCCCATTTCCATGCTGATGAGCATGGCGAACTCTTCGCTGCGCGCACGAACCAAATCAAAAGTGCGACGCAAGATTTCAGAACGCTCGCGAGGTGCAACGCGAGCCCACTTGGCCTGAGTTTCGTCGGCGGCGGTTAGAGCGCGAAGTGCATCATCTGCGTTGGCGTTGGCAATTTCGAGCAGGATGGCACCGGTGGCCGGGTCTTCGACCGAGATCTTTGTCGAAGCGCTGCCTTCTTGCCACTTGCCACCGATGTATAGACCGGTTGGCACTTTGGCCAAGAGTTCTTTTTCGCTAAGCGCCATCGCCCTAACCTCGCTCAAATTGTTCGGATGCAAATAGTTTAGGCAACCGAAGTCACAACGGCACAGCCGGCTTGCTGCAGCTGGGCTAGAGCCGCGTCGGTGCTGGCAACCGAGATTCCTGCGCACATCTCTGTCAGCACAGTCACGGCAATGCCGGTTTTGCGAGCATCCAGCGCAGAGGCGCGAACGCAGTAGTCAGTTGCGATGCCCACGACCATCGGTGGTGATGCCCTCAAACGCCGAATAGCTAGCGTGCCCCATGCCCTTTTGCACGTGAACCCCGATGAAGCTTTGATCAAGATTCGGGTGGTAGTCAGCTCCCGTGCTGCCCGAGACACAGTGCGGTGGCCACGAGTCGACAAAGTCTGGTTCTGCACCGTTGATAGCAAAGTGGCCCTCGTTTGAACTGTTTGCGTCGTGCCAGTCGCGCGAGGCAACAATTAGCGAATAGTCACCAGCGTTGTTCTTCAGATAGGCGGTGATTTTGCTTGCTACTGCAGCGCCGCCGGCAACGGCTAGAGAACCGCCCTCGCAGAAATCATTCTGCACATCAACAATTAGAAGAGCACGCACTGTTTTCACCTCTTAATCTTCAACGATTCTGGTTGCCTAAAGCATTTAGTTGTTTGAAAGCGAATTGCCGCAACGGTAAACCGCCGTCACGAAGTTGTCGATAGCGAGTTTGGTCGTGTCATCAACTTTGCCGTGCGCGTAAACCGCAAAAACCAAATCGACACCATCTTTCGACTTGATGATTCCAGAAAGGGTGTAACCGCGCTTGATCCATCCGGTCTTTGCAATTATCTTGCCGGCAGCATCGAGATTTTCTTTGTTGAAACGCGATGCTAGCGAGCCACTCTCATTCGCGATCGGTAATCCCTGATAGATGACCGCATAGTTTCCAACACCGCTCAGCACGAGCTTTGGCGTAATCGAGTTGAAATCAGAAAGCCCACTGCCGTCTTTGATGGTTAGGTTTGCTGAAGAAAGCATGGTTGCGTTCAAGCCCATCTTGATTGCGGCGTTGAGCGAGTTGAACGAACCGTCGAAACCCTGCTTGAGCGAAACGAGTCGGGCAAGGTATTCGGCTTGGGTGTTGTCTGAGGTGAGCAGCATGTACTTCACCCACTGGCTAATCGGTTGCGAATAGACGCTTGCAATTTGCTTCATACCCGCTGGCATCTTGGCTTCCGAAATAACTGCTGCTGCGGCAGATGTTCCGAGTGCGGTTTTGAAATACTTGCCAGCGTTGGTAACCGGAGTTGTGCTTCTCGCGGAG